>DAOVMD010000373.1 GCA_030630935.1 Candidatus Mcinerneyibacteriota bacterium
ATAAACAGAACTAATAGCTGAGAGAAAATTAAATGCTTTCAGGTTCCTTACCGTAAGCCGGTAAAATCTATTGTCATTATCCTTTAACTCATTCTTAACCTTTATCCCTGATGCGATGTAATATGTTAGACCGATTGAAATATTAAATACTCGTGAGATTATCTGTGATTTATCATCTGAAATAATCTCCAGGTCAACCGGTTTATAAATAATCAAAGTTCGAAATAAAGAAAATAAAGTCCCGAGCAGATCGCCTAATACCCTTCTGATTCCCCTATTGGCAAAATCAGCAAGCGTTGCTCCCAAACCTATATTTGCACAACAGGCAAAATACCTTGTTATTAATTCGCATTGATTATTATCTCGAATTTTTGAATTTAAGTTCTCTCTAAAGTGAATCATTCCTATTTGAATATCCCGGGCTTCATTCTCTAATAATATCTCAACTGCTCTATTTAAATTTTTAAATGGTATATTATAACTCTTACAAAAATCGGGACTTGTACCCGTATAGATAATTCCCATCCTTGCCTTTGAAATTCTCTTACCATTTTTATCATAGAAGCCGTTTATGACATTATTAATTGTACCATCCCCCCCAACTGCAACAATTACATCATAACCTTCTTTATTCGCTTCTGCAGATATCTTAATAATCTCTCCAAAACTCTCGGGAATTTTAAATTCGTAATTGATATTTCTTTCATCCAAGATTGACAGTAATTTCAAATATGATCTCTTACCACGACCGCTATGTGAACCGGGATTTAAAATTAAAAAATATCTCATTTTATAAATTGTTTCCTTAATTCAGTTTTAAAGAAATCTAATGCCTGGTCAATTGAACTTTTTTTCAAATTTGCACCAGCAATTATTCGAATCTTACCTGAGTTATTCGGAACAGAAGGCGGAACGAAAGGAGTCGTTAGAATCTTACCTTTAAATAATGCCTTCGTAATTTCAACTGTAGTTTTTGTATCACCACCAATGATGGAAGTAATTGGAGCAGAACCTTCCGCTAACTTGAATCCAACTTCTTTTAAAGTTTTAGAAATTAATTTTTTATACTTCCACATCTTTTTTAGAATTTGCACACTCTCCTCTTTTAATATTTCAAGAACCTTTAGCAGCCCTTGTATTACCGGAGGTGGAAGTGCGGTAGAATAGATTAATCCTGAGCAGGAATATCTCAAAGCTCTGATTAGTTCTTTCTTCCCGGAAATCACTCCGCCAGCCCCGGCTAAAGCCTTTCCGAGAGATGTAGTATAGATCCCAAAATAATCTTTAATATTCTTCTCTTCAAGTATACCCCTGCCTGTTTTCCCAATCACACCAATCCCGTGAGAATCATCAATAACCGGAATCGCTTTATACTTTTGACATAGATTTACAATCTCATCAAAAGGTGCGATACTTCCTTCTGTTGAAAACACAGATTCTGTAACGACAAAAATATTTGAATATTTATTCGAGCTCTTCAGAAGCTTCTCTAAGTGAGCCATATTATTATGTAAAAATGGTCTGAACTTACAACCGGTTGATCTAATCCCATGGATTAATGAAGCATGTGCAAAATGATCCATAATTATCAAGTCATCCTTTTTTGCAATTACCGGGAATAATGCACAATTAGCCTGATAACCTGAAGGAAAAATTATAGTATCTTCCACATTAATAAATTCAGAGAACTTCTCTTCCAGTGTCTTATAAATATCGATATAACCGGTTGCAATTGGTGTTCCGCACATTGATGCTCCAAATTTCGTAATACCCTCAACCATCGCTTTCTTTACTCTATCATCGAATGCAAGACCAAGATAATTATTTGATGCAAGGTTAATATATTCCTCCCCTTCTATTATAATCGGGTCGGTTAATCCTGAAGAAATCTTAAGGTAATATGGGTTGAAATTTAACTCATCTGCTAAGCTTGTATCAACTTCTAAACTCCTATAAAATTCTTTAAATTCCATCTTAACCTTCTCCAAGCTCAGGATGAATTTCTTTGAGCAGCTTAATGATATCTTCAACCAACTTAATTTCAGCAAAATCAGTGTCCTTAATTGTGATAGAAAACTCATCTTCTAAAGCAGTGATTATCATTAATGTGCTCAAAGAATCTATATTAAGATCATCACGGAGATCGGTTTTAAGAGTTACTTTTAACTCTTCTTCCAGGTTCTCCTCAATTATCTTGATAATCTTCTTTTCTAAATCCATATTAACCTCCTATTAAATTTTATAGCAGTTCTGAATTATTAAAGTTTGAATAACACCTTAAGCTTTCGTTTGTATCACTCATAATGGCACATTTACTGCAATTTATACATTTTGATTTGTAATTAATATCAGCTTTTATTTTCTTAATATAATCGGGTTCAACAATAAATGGTCGGGATAAACTTATAAAATCTACTTCATTCAAAGCATTATTAATCTCCGTGCCGGTTCTAAAACCTCCAACGGAAATTATCGGGATATCAGTATAGGCCTTTGCAAGAATTGAATATTTCAAATTATAAGCAGGTGAATATTTAATTACTTTTCTTGAAGCAAATCCGTAAAAGAAATATTTCCAAACAGCTCTAAGAGTTTTATTTTTTATTTTATATTTCTGATTAAATTTTAGAATTATATCAATAGGAATTTTAGAACACCTGAAGATATTTAAGGCGTGATCCATTGTTCCATAACTTATCTCAATACCAGTTACTTTTTTCGTATCCAGGAACTTAATTAAATTTATAAATTGCTTAGTTGAAAATTGCTCTTTATAATCATCACTTCCGCTTACCTTAATTAAAATAGGAAAATCCCAACCGCAGTTCTCTCTTATTTTATCAATCACTAAATCCAAAAAACCTATTCCAATCTTCAACTCATAATCAATCTTGAAGATATCATCTCTATCATTTATTGATGGAAGAATGAATTGATGAATTAAATAGCCATGAGCCGCATGAATCTGAACCCCGTCAAAGCCGGAGTCCTTTGCATATAATGAAGACTCTCCAAATTTCTCCGCTAAAGCCTTAATCTCTTCAGTGGTTAAAACTTTCGGGGTTTGGTTGAAATATGGAGACTTTTTATTCGAAACTCCCTTTACAGAATAACCGGTTGATGAACTTAAGGTTTGTCGACCGGTATGAGCAATCTGCATTATAATTTTACAATCATTATTATGAACTTGATCTGTTATTTCCTTGAAAAATTTTACTTTCTCCCGGGAATCTATCCCGGCTTGACCTGGCTGCATTGCCCTGCCGTCAGGTGCAATATAAGCAAAACCGGTAATTATTGCCCCAATCTCATTCCTCGATAATTCTGTATATAACTCTTTATATGCTTCAGTGGGAAATCCTTGAGCATCACACATCCCTTCAAAAGTTGCAGAACGAATTATTCGATTCTTTAGGGTTAACGTTCCAAGTTTGGATTCTTCAAAAAGTTTCATAAGTTATCCAATCTCAATTATGATTTTGGATTCTTATGCAAATCGAAAAGGAAACCAACGAAAATATAAGACATAATAAAAAGCCAAATTGCAAGGTCCGGATTAAATAAAGCAATGATTGTAGCCTCACCGCATGTGCATGCTCTGAAATTCGTTTTCAGGGAAGTATAAGTCTTTTCACCATAAGGATTCTTGTAATATAATATCCCGGTCCAGAG
>DAOVMD010000455.1 GCA_030630935.1 Candidatus Mcinerneyibacteriota bacterium
CCCAAAATCTTTTTATTCTTCATTAATTCTAAAAAAAACTTGGATTGCCCACCCATCGTATATTTATAATTTATCTTAATTATGTCTCTAATTTCATGGGCTTGAAACTCATTACTCATTATTTTCTTATCCCCTCCTCATTTTCCATTACAATTATAGCAGCGTATGCTGCTCCAGGGCCTCCAATTGAATGTGAAATAGCCCTTCCATTTTCAATTGTTTTCACCTGATGTTTTCCCGCATCTCCTCTTAATTGAAGTGCAGCTTCCCCAGTCGACATAATTCCTGTTGCCCCTACCGCATGACCACATCCAATAAGCCCTCCTGATGGGCAGCATGGTACTTCCCCATCAATTAACGGACCTCCTGATTCAATCCATTTACCACCTTCCCCGAAAGAAACAAATCCCAATTCCTCATAAGAAATGACCTCTTGTCCAGAAAAAGCATCATGTAATTCTGCTAAATCAATTTGACTTTTAATCTTATCATACTCTAATCCTGCCATTTTATATGCCGCTTTTGCCGCATAGATGTTCGAATATAATCTTCCCATATCTTCCCTATTCCCTATAAAACAATCTGTATTCGCAGCACCGACCCCTGTTATCCAAATAGGATTCTCAACTTTTAATTCTTTAACTTTATCTTCACTTGCTAGAATCAATGCTGCTGAAGCTTCTGAATATAAACAACAATCTAATAGTTTAAACGGATAACATATAATTCTCGAATTCATAACATCTTCTACAGTTATTTTCATTGGTGACTGGGCTTTAGGATTATTCATCGCATTTCCATGATTTTTTACTGAAACCAACGCCATTTGTTCTTCTGTAGGATTTCCGAATTCCTCAAAATGAGCATTAATCATACTCACATAAGAACTAGCTGCCATCATTCCCATAGGATACTCATAAGTCATATCTGCTGAATATGCTATAGAGTTAAGTACTTCAGGTGTGGTAGTTCCAGTTTGCTCATCATAACAATCATTACACTTCTCTACCCCAAGACATAGATTCAAATCAGATAATCCTGAAGCGATTTCAGCATAAGCCATACGAACTGTATACCCTCCTGTTGCACCTCCTGTGGCTATTCTTGTTCCAGGTTTATTATTCATTCCAATATACGAATTGATAAATATATCCGGCATAAATTGTCGCTCAAAAAGTTCGTTATAAATACCATAAACAGTTGATTGTAGATCCTCATGTGTGATCTCCGCCCCGTTTTTATTTGAATCTTCCAGAGCCAATTTTGTAGCGTCATATGCAAGTTCAAAATAAGTTTTATCCAAATACCGGGTTTTGAAAGGTGTAGTACCAATACCTATTATTGCTACTCTTTTCAAAATTTCCTCAACAATTTTTTTAATTTTAATTTAATTTAGATAGAGTCATTAATTAATGTTTCAAATTAAGAAAGGAAACTGAGAATTATATTAAAGAAAAGATTTATTTAATTTTTCTTTTATATTGTTGTATAGTGTCAATTAATTGATTAAAAGATTGATGAATTAAATGGTAAATCAAGATTTGTTAAACAATGTTAAGTCCAAATTAAACGAAAGCGGAACCGTTACTGCTGATGATACACTCCAGTTATTAGAAGTTTATAAACAAATATCTTTAGAAAAAAAGGAATTACAAGAGGAATTCGAAGATATGGCAATGTTAGACATGGAGTTTCTTGGTCAAATTATAATTTCTGATGAAAATAAGAAATTTTGGTTAAAATTCAAGGAAGGGAAAGTTGATTTTGGGGAAGGTGAAGTTGAAAAACCAACTTTAACCTTTACTACTACCATGAACGTATTTTCAGGAATATTGTTTGGTCATATCGAAATTTCAAGTGCCCATAAGGCGGGAGATGTTTCATTTGAAGGAAGTGGTGAAGAACTCATGGATTTTCAAGCAATAACTTCAGTTATAAATGATTTCTTACAAAATTTATAATTCAGTTTGAGTAAACCAGAGAAAATTATATAAGGAGCTCAGATAAAACTTTCCATTCACCCTTATAAAAGTTGTTTAATTAATCGGGGAACATCCCAAGGAGTATCAGCAATTAAAGCACCTGCTCCTGTAAGAGCTCTAATTTTACCTTGTGCGGTGCCAAAATCACCTGAAATGATTGCACCCGCATGACCCATCCGTTTACCTTCTGGAGCGCTTCTTCCGGCTATATATGCCACGACAGGTTTATCAGTATGATGTTTTATAAATTCAGCAGTTTTTTCTTCTTCATCGCTACCAATCTCTCCAATTAAAACAATAATCTTGCTGTTAACTTCATTTGAATAATATTCAACAGCCTCTAACATTGTGGTACCACGAACTGGATCTCCTCCAATTCCGATGTAGGCTGAAACTCCAATTCCTGCATTCCCTATCGCTTTGGTAATTTCATAGGATAAGGTACCGCTTTTTGAGATAACCGCAACATTTCCATAGTTGCACATATCACCCGGCATTATCCCCAATTTTATTTTATCTGGTATCATCATTCCAGGACAATTTGGTCCTAGTATATGTAGATTTCGTTCATGAGCCATCTCAATTAATCGAATCATATCAAAAACGGGAACATTTTCAGTTATAATACAGGTCATCTTAATCCCAGCAAGTAGGCTTTCTTTAACTGCATCAAAAGTAAATCGCGCTGGAACAAATATAATGCTAGTATCACAACCTGATCCTTCCACTGCTCTTTCAACATTATTAAATACGGGAACTC
>DAOVMD010000452.1 GCA_030630935.1 Candidatus Mcinerneyibacteriota bacterium
CATTTCCATTATGATAATGAATTTTATCATTATTGAATTTAGAATCATCCGGTATTTCAACAAACTGTTTATTGAAATAAGTTTTCCTTTTTCCGTTTTCATAAAATGCTCTTCCGAAATTTATTGATGATAATATATAATTTGAAGAATAAATTATATTTCCAGCTTCATCATACATTTTATTTTCATCAATAATAAAGAAGTAATCTTTTCCAAAGATAAAATCAGCTTTTGGATCTGCTAATTCTTTAATTCCAAATATACTCGATACAGCGTAATACTTTTCATCGTGCTGAATGATAATGGCTTTATTTCTTATGTTTTTTGATAAATATTTTATATTATCAAGGACTGTTTCAACGGTTAAAGTTTTTAGGTTGACTTTTAATACTCTATTATCTTTGCAAATATAATATGAATCTGTAGGACCGCATATTTGCTTGAAAATAAAGGCTGGGTCTTCAAGCAAGGCATCCGGATGAATATTATATTCAATATTTAATATGTTTAATTTCTCGTTTGTTTTAAATTTTTGCAGATTAATTGTAGTGTTCTTTGATTCAGTAATAATCATCCTGTCTTTATCCCAGATATAGGTTTTAAATCCCAACATTATTTTTCTCTTTGTCTTTTTAGTTTCAATATCATAACAGATCGTTTCATATTGTGGGTGAAGTGACAGGAATCGTGAGGGCTCAGATTTAAATAATGAAATATACCTGTCATAACCGACAACCTGAAAGGGCTCTCCCTTATGAGAGTATATTTCAAGAAACATTGATCCCTGTATTAAAATTATGTATGTTAAAAAAGTGATAATTATAACTTTAAATTTATAATATAATTTCTTTTGATATGAGAAAAAGTAGAATATTAATGGAATACTTATACATATTAAAAATATAAATGGATTTCGAAATCGAAAAGAATTAACCATTTCTTGAGTTAATGGATTAATTATTTTTAATGGGAATAAATTGCCATATATATCAATTAAAATAAATAATATTAGATATGTATATTTAAATGTAGATATAGATATAAAATAGAAGAAGAGGAATAAAACATATCCAGATGTGAACGTAAATTTTATTAAGAAAAATAAGTTACGATTGCTATTATGTGCCCAATATAAAATTAGGTTTATTAACATTACAATTAGAATTGCAGGGATAAACTTATTAAAGAATAGTTTTATTTTTGAAATAGGTAAAGCATGTTCGAAATTAGTGATGGATTCTTTGGTAAATGCAAAAAGGAAAATAAGAATTACGGGTATGGTCATTTGTATACCAAGATATGTCCTAATATTAATTGGAATAAAATCAGCAGCAAATCGACAAAAGATTATTTCTAATAAAAAGAATATTATAATTAAAGTTGAATACTGTTTCCAAACTCTTTTTATTTCATTGATCATTTTTTATCTCCGTTTGATTTCAGGTATGAGATAATTATCTCTTCAATGGAGAGGGATTCCCAGTCAAGGTTGCTTGCGGTTCCTGGATTTTTCATATAGATTTCGAGACCTTTACTGAGCCGTTTCTTGAGGATGATATTTGATTTCTCTGCGTCAGTTAGTTTATCAAGGTCAGACTCTGAGATGAATGTCTTTTTAACTGATTGTCTCAGTTCTTCGGAATCGGTTTGGAATTCTATAACACCGTTATTTAATAAGATGAATTGATCAGCAATGGTTTCAATGTCATTGAGGATATGGGTTGAGACGAAGACAGAAGCATTTGTTTCGGAGATCAGGGCGATTGTCGATTCCCAGAACTCGGAACGGGCGACCGGGTCAAGATGTGAAGTGGGCTCGTCTAAGATTATCAGTTCAGGACGATGTGCCAGAGCAAAGGTTAAGAATAACTTGGCTTTCTGACCTCGGGATAAACTTTTAAAGGTATCTTTTGGATTTAGGTCAAAATTGGAGATGAGTTCTTTTTCAAATTTCTTATCCCAGTCAGGATAGAAATGAGAGATGTATTCACAAGATGCTGAAACGGTTAAATTATCATAGAATTCGTGGACTTCGGGGACATAACCAACTTTCTCCCGGAGCTTGGTCTGCTTTCGCATTCTTGTTTCACCAAATAACGCAACTTCACCTTTCTCGGGTTTGTAAAGACCCATTATTGTCTTGATCGTAGTGGTCTTACCTGATGCATTCCTTCCAACATAACCTACGACTTTGCCTTTCTCAATTGAGAAGGAGACGTCTTTGAGGACTTGTTTCTTTTTACCAAAACCTAATTTTAAATTCTTGACTTCTAATATTTTCATTTTTCACTCCTTATTTCTTTTAATAAGTTAGTAATCTCCTTTTTTGAAAAACCTGCAATCTCAAGCGTGTCTAATTCCCTGGAAATGGTGTTCCGTATCTTTTCAAGGATACTTTTCCGGCAGGTTTTCTTTGCGCCTTTTACTATGAAGTTACCAATACCGCGCTTGACATAGATGATATTCCGGGATGATAATTCAGAGAAGGCCCTCGCAACCGTGTTAGGGTTAACCTTAAGGAAAACCGCAAGGTCCCGAACCGAAGGAAGCTTGTCGTTCTCGCCATAGTCACCAAACGCAATCAACTGAATAACACCATATTCAATCTGTTCGTAAATCGGTACCGGTGATGTTTCATTAATTGTCAATCTCATATTTACCTCGCAACTGTATTAATGACCTAATACACTATAACACATTGTCTGCGATTTGTCAAGTTTTTTTTTACGTTTAAGTAATTTAAATGTTTCTTACCTTCA
>DAOVMD010000034.1 GCA_030630935.1 Candidatus Mcinerneyibacteriota bacterium
GAATTAATTTAAGAAACAATATTTTGATTATCTTTTTTATCCCATAGGGATAAAGTGAAAGTAGCCCCGCAATTTATTGAACAGAGAACTGAAATCTGAGAACTGACCCAGAACCCATGCACCACAAGGATGCATGACGCAGTACGCACTTCGTTAGGGTATCAGTACGTGGAAGTAGTATTTTTATAGAAAAAGATTTTGAAGATAGCAGAATTACAACCCATTATTCTGTTCTCTATTTTCTGATATCTGTTTTCTGCAGATGCAATGGAGTTGTTTGTGCAACTGTCCCTACAGGACAGGCCTGATTTTTCTAACTTTAACCCAGCAATAAATTGCCGGGCTATTATCAATTGTCCTTACAGGACAAATAGTGAAAACATAAATATCACAAGAAATTTTGTTGATGCACTCCACATTAACAAAAAAATGGGAAAACTCCTGTCATATTTTGCTTGACAAAGGTTTGATGATTATGATAAAATATTGCAGGTGAATTAAATGAAAAAAATTAATGATATTCCTATCAAGCTTTTGTTATTACTTCCGGCAGATGCGATACATCGATTTAAAGTCGGCAATTTCAAGAAATCATTAAGATATGCCCCTCTAACCTTAACTTATTTAGCAGCGTTAATCCCTGATGATATTAATGTTGATTTGCGTATTCTTGATGAAGGGGTTGAATCCTTGAGCTCACTCCAATTTGAACCTGACCTTGTAGGCATGAGTGTTATGACCGGAACTGCGCCTAGGGCTTACTACCTTTCGGAGAAGTTTAGGGAGAAAGGCGCAAAAGTTGTTTTGGGCGGGGTTCACCCAACTCTATTACCCGATGAAGCAAAGAAATATGGTGATTCTGTGGTAGTTGGGTTTGGGGAAAGGAGTTTTCCGCAGCTTTTATATGATTTTCTAAGAAATGATCTTAAACAAACCTATATTGACACCGAGGATCTTCCTTATGATAAAATTCCCATCCCGCGCCGTGACTTATTGAATAGGAGAAATTACATTACTGTAAACACCATGATGGCGACGAGGGGTTGTCCGAATAACTGTAAATTCTGTGCAGTACCTCATGTATGGAAGCATCACTTTTTCCGCAGGCCAATTCCTGATATTATCAATGAGATTCAACAATTTAAGGATAAGAAAGTAATATTCATTGATGTTAATCTTCTGGAAGATGATGATTATACCAGAAGGTTACTAAAAGCATTGCTTGACCTTAAGCTGAAGTGGGTAGGATTATCCAATACCAAACCCCTGTTTAATCCGGAGGTGTTCTCATTAATTGTTAAGAGTGGGTGCAAGGGTTTATTAATTGGCTTTGAATCTATTATGGAGGGTTCTCTTTCGGGAATAAATAAAAAATTCAGCAATGTAAATAAATATACAGAATTACTTAAGAAACTTCATGATAATGGTATCAGGGTCAATGGAACATTTCTATTTGGAACCGACAACGATACCCTTGATATTTTTGAAAAGACCGTTGAATTTGTTGACCGGGTTAAGATTGACCTTCCCCGGTACTCCGTCTTTACTCCCTATCCAGGGACACCGGTATTTAGGGAACTGGAATCACAGGGCAGGATACTGGAATATAATTGGGCAATGTATGATGTTGAGCATGTTGTATTCAAACCGAAGAATATGACACCTGAAGAATTGCAAGAGGGTTTGCATTGGGCTTGGAACCAAACTTATCGAACAGGTTCAATCTTCAGAAGATTATCCGGTACTTTTTCTATATTTCATTATATGCTCTTTGCCAATTTTGGTTATAAATTCTATGCAAAGAAATTACCCGGCTATACAAGAGAAGTTATGTTAGAAGGTGGAATGATATGAAGATTTGTTTTATTCTTCCCGGAGTTGGGCAGAAGAAGAAGTATATCAAGACCTGGCAAATGGAACCATTAATGATTGCACAGTTGGCAGCCCTAACCCCAAAGGACGTTGAAATATCTTTTTATGATGATCGAATTGAGGATATAAATTACCAGGACGATGCAGACCTGGTTGCAATAACGGTTGAGACATATACCGCGAAACGTGCATATGCAATTGCAGATAAGTTTCGAAAAAGAGATATTCCCGTTCTCATGGGTGGCTATCATCCAACCTTAATTCCTGATGAAGTAATGGAATTTACTGATTCAGTTTTAATTGGTGAGGCTGAAGGTGTCTGGCATGAAATTATTTCGGATTTAAGAAGTGGTCAACTGAAAAAAAGATATGAAAAACCTTTAACAGAATTTCCTAAGGGTATATTCCCGGATAGATCGATTTATCAAAGTAAAAAATATGTTCCTGTAAGCTTAGTTGAATCAGCCCGGGGTTGTATATTTAACTGTGGGTTCTGTTCTGTTACAAAGTTTTTTAATCAAAGATATAAACCACGGGATATTGCAGATGTAGTTGAAGACATTAAAAGAAGTGGTAAGAAAAAGTTCTTTATCGTGGATGATAACATTATTGTTGACATAAACCGAACAAAAGAATTATTGAAAGCCTTAATTCCCCTGAAGATTCAATGGTTAGGACAAGGTAGTATCCAGGTTGCAAAAGATCCGGAGCTCTTGCAGCTCTTAAGAAGATCCGGGTGCAGAATTCTATTGATCGGATTTGAGTCCTTGAATAAAGATGCACTTGCTAAAATGAATAAATCATGGAACCTGTCTCTTGGTGATTATACGAACTTGGTTAAGAAGATACATAGGGCAGGGATTGGGATATATGCCACGTTTGTTTTTGGAATAGGGGATGATACAGAAAAAACCTTTGATGAAACTTATCAATTTGCACTGGATAATAAGTTTTTCTTTGCTGCATTTAATCACTTTGTTCCTTTTCCCGGGACTGATATTTATAATCAGTTTAAAGAAGAAAACCAATTACTATTTGAAAAGTGGTGGTTACAACAAGGGTATCAATATGGAGCAATTGCATTTAAACCGTCAATCCTCAGTCCGGAAAAGTTATCTCAATTATGTGTCCAAACTCGAAGACGATTTTTTTCCCCGGGATCCATCTTCTACAGAGCTTTAAATATGAGGGCTAATTTGCAATCAATTTCATTTGCAATTATGTATTTCAGTCATAATTTTCTACAGAGAAAGGAAGTAGAAATGAAATACGGGATACCACTCGGGGAAGGTTTGGAAAAAGAAGAATGAAAATAACTTTAATTAAACCTGCAATGACTCGGTTAATCAAACACAGTAAATTTATCTCCTGGAACATGGAACCCCTGGCAATAGCTATAATTGCCGGAATTACCCCTCCTGAATTTGAGTTGGAGTTTTTTGATGAGCGTGTTGAAGTTATCCCCCTTGAAATTAACGCGGATTTAATCGGAATCACCGTTGAAACCTTCACTGCACGAAGGGCTTATGAACTTGCTGATTCCCTCAGGAGACAGGGAAAGAAGGTTATACTCGGTGGATATCACACTACTCTTATCCCGGACGAAGCCAAAGAGCATGCTGATTCTATAGTAATCGGAGAAGTAGAAGGGGTTTGGGACAAGGTTTTAGATGATCTTAAACAGAACAATTTCAAGCCGGAATATAAATCGGAAGAAATTTCTTTTTCCCAAACCTTACCGGACAGAAGTATCTATAAGGGCAAGAAATATCTCCCCATTTCACTGATTCAGACTTCCAGAGGCTGTCCTTATCAATGTGAATTCTGTGCTACCGGTTCTATTTACAAGGGCAAATTCCGGTTTAGAGAAATTGATGATATTGTTAGAGAGTTAAGTCAAATTAAGAATCGAAAGATTCTATTTGTGGATGAAAACTTTGTAATTAATCCGGACCGGGCAAGAGATTTATTCCAGGCCATAATTCCCCTGAAGAAAAAATGGGTAGCCCAGGTTAGTCCGTGCTTAATTAATAATCCGGAATTAATCCCACTCATGAAACAAAGCGGCTGTGCCGGATTGCTGCTGGGGTTTGAGTCAACCGATAAAGATTCATTACTCAAAATGAATAAGCAGGTTAATCTTCAAGCTGATTTTCGGGAACTAATTAGAATTCTGCATAAGCATCATATCCTGGTATACGCCTCATTTATTGCAGGATATAACGAATCATTTGAAGATGTTAAGACAGCTTTTAAATTATTACTTAAGGAGAAAGTTTTCCTGGCAGGATTCAGCCCTTTAACTCCTTATCCGGGAACTCCTCTATTTAAACGTCTTAGAGAAGAAGACCGGTTAATAACTTCTGATTGGTGGCTTCGGAATCCTTACCCTTATTGGGAATTTGTATTTAGGAAAAGTACCGGGGAAAGTTTTAATCAATTTAATTCCGAGCTTCATCGAATAAGGGATAAATTTTACAGTTGGAAAAATATATTCAAACGTTTTTCCCTGACCTGGGCAATTAAATCACCCGGTTATGCCTATATATTCTTCATGGTAAATCAGGGAGCTCGGAAAGAGATTAAATCTAAGTATGGAATAAATAAATCATGAGCAGGTTTTCAATTAATTTAGCTGCAGCTAATGATGAGAAGGAACTTCATGAAATCTTAAGGAATATTTACATGGAAGGTTCAATGAAATTAACTCAGAGACGTGAACCTGATTTCTTTAATAGTTTAGAAATTGACGGGAAAATAACCCAGGTAGTTTTAGGAAAAGATTTAAAAAAAAATAAGATTATCGGATTTGGGCTTAGGGCAATTCGCGAATTATTTGTTAATGGAGAAGTTTCTGATATCGGTTATATTGGAAATCTTCGATTATTACCGGAATACAGAAATGGTACTATGCTGGCAAGAGGATTTAAGTTTTTCAAAGAACTTCACAAGGATAACCGCGTGAAAATTTACTTAACGAGTATTGTGGAAGATAATGAATCTGCCTTAAAACTTTTGACCTCAGGGAAGGCTGGTTTACCTAAGTATAATGATTTCGGGAAGTATTTCACGAGGATGATAGGTTTAAAAAAAAGAAAACGTGTTGTTAGCAGAGGTGTAGAAATTTTCCAGGGAAATAGAAAAACACTTGATAAAATCTGTAAATTCTTAAATAATGTAGGGAAGGAGAAACAATTTTTTCCCTATTATACTCCTGAAAATTTTATTAAGCCGACAGGGTTATTAAGAGGATTAAGCGAATCAGATCTTTATTATATTGAAAAGAATGGTGAAATTCTTGGAGTTATTGGGATTTGGTGTCAGGGAAATTTTAAGCAAACCGTTGTAAGTGATTATTCTATTGGTTTGAAGATATTAAGGGTTCCCTGGAATTTCGTTTCGAGTATATTGGACATACCTAAACTGCCGGGACCTGGAAAGTATCTTAATTATTTTTATACCGGGTTAATCGCGGTTAAGAATAATGATGAGGATATTTTTAAAATGCTTATTGAGAAAGCACGTGATGTCGGGAGAAAAGCAAACTTCGATTTTATGATATCCGGATTACATGAAAGGGATAGTTTAAATAGTGTAATTGAAAGTTATAGAGGGTACAAATTAAAGACCAGAATTTTTATTGTGCATTATGATGACGGCTTGGATACTTTCAAGCAGCTGGATGACAGGATTCCATATCTGGAGGTGGGAACCTTATGAAAAAGAGTCCGTTGATTGGAAAGATTATTGATAAACATAAATTGACTGAAGAGAATATTAATGAAATGTATACTTTGTTTCAGAAATATTTTCAATGTGCTGAGAAATCATTTCGTGATGATTTAAACGAGAAACAATTTAGGATATTAATTCTTGAACAGGATTCTCAAAAGATAATTGGCTTCTCAAGTGTTTTAATCATGGAAATAATGGTAGAAAAGAGAAAGATACACATAGTTTTCTCAGGGGATACGATTGTTGATGAAAAAAGGCGAAACGATAATGTCTTGATCAAGAGTTTCATTGAGTTGAATTTGAAATTTATTTCCAAGTATGAAAAGTTATATTGGTTTCTTATTTCTATGGGGTATAGAACATATAGAATTTTACCGATTCTTTTTAAAGAGTTCTGGCCAAGATACGATAAACCAACACCCCCGGAAATTAAGAAAATAATTGATATCACCGCTCAGAATAAATTCGGAATATATTATAATTCTAAAAGAGGAATCATTAAACCTAAAGCGAAAAATAAATTAAAGCCTCAATTCGCAATGATACCGTCTACAGGGTTAAAGGATCCACACATTAAGTTCTTTATCGAGAAAAATCCCGGTTATATTCAAGGAGAAGAACTGGCGTGTATTACTGAGTTATCAAAAAAGAATTTCAATAAAACTCTTCTCAGGAGGTTTGGTTTTGATATCTAACTATTTCTCCTATTACCTAATGAAGGGAGAGTATAAAAGATTTATTAAAGCGATTTACCACCACAAAGAAACTCAATCTAACGTACTCTTTAATATTTTAATTGAGAACCAAACAACAGAGTTTGGAAATAAACACAATTTCTCAGGAATAAATTCTTTTTACGATTTCAGGAATAAAGTTAAAATCAATAATTATAATGATTTTATTCCTTATCTTGAAAAAATAAAAGATGGCGGTCAGAACATTCTTACATCTCTCCCTGTTACAATACTTGAACCTACAGGTGGTTCTACATCCGGAACAAAATTAATCCCGTATAACCGGGGATTGAAGAAGGATTTCATTAGGGGAATATACCCATGGCTATTTGATTTCTTTAAGTCCCGTAAATCAATTCTGAAAGGAAGAAGTTACTGGAGTATTACTCCATCCACAATTAAACCATATCGGACCAAGGGCGGGATCCCGGTCGGGTTTAAAGATGATACCGATTACTTCGGAATCGCGGGAAAGTTTCTTAAGTGTGGATTAATTGAACCGGAAGGCCTTGAATCAATCGAGAATCATGACCAATTTTATTACCGAACCCTGTTACATTTATTACGGGTAAAAAAACTTTCCTTTATCTCTGCCTGGCATCCAAGTTTGTTGATAATTCTAATAGATAAAATGCAAGAATTTAAAAATGAATTAATAGAAGATGTTCGGATTGGTCAATCAAGATTGGAACCCGGCAGGAAATTCAAGCCGATGAAAAAACGAAGTGATTTCTTAAAATCAAATCTGAATCCTAAAACTATCTGGCCCGGGTTAACCACCATCAGCTGTTGGACAGATGGATCTGCAAAAATGTTTGTTAACAGGTTAAAGGAAAAATTTCCGGAAATTGAGATTCAGGGAAAGGGGCTTCTTGCAACAGAGGGAATCGTATCATTTCCATTTCAAAAGTTAGATGGCAAAATCCTTTCTATCAGGTCTCATTTCTTTGAATTCATTGATTATCAAACTCAGGATGTTAAATATTCCTGGGAACTGGAGAAAGGAAAGTTTTATACTGTTATAATCACAACTTCAGGGGGATTTTACAGGTATAACCTACATGATATTGTGGAAGTAACCGGATTCTATAATGGTGTTCCCCTGCTTAGATTCTGCGGGAAAGAAGACTTAATCTCTGATTATCGTGGAGAAAAATTGAATGAATTCTTTGTACGTGATTGTGTTGATCTAATTATTAAACCACTTAATCTTAATCCCGACCTATTACGTTTCAGACCAGTAGAAAAAAAAACATTTCAATATGAATTAGAGATCTATCTTGGGAAGACTATAAAATTAACAGAGCTAACAGATTTAGAAAAGAAACTGGAACAATTGCTTTGTAAAAATATTCATTATAAATATGCCAGGGATATTGGACAAATCGATCCGGTTAGAATTAAAATATTGAAATCCGATAAAAAAATACTTGAAAAGTATATTAAAGAATTATCTCAGAATAGAAATAAATTGGGAATCATTAAACCATTCATAATAAATTAATGTGTCGGGTCAGGATGTCTGTGCTTCGCTTGTCAGCAGCTTATTAATATTTAAAAATCTTCTTTTGTTTTTTTCTTCATGGTCGGAATTTACCCCGATTTATTTTGTTCGGGGTGGTTAAATATTTTTTCGTTTTATTGTTTTTCTCTTTTTTCTCATGCGGGTGTTTAAATTATTCTATATAACTGCGCATATTAGTTTCGACATTTTTTATTGACATTACTAAAAAAAGGAAGTGTTCTTATATAATTTGTTATGTTATTTTTATAAATATCCTGTACACAACCACTTTAATAAACCTTTTATGTTTGTGCCTGTTGTACTAATAACTTATTATAGTAAAAAGTATTCCTTAAAATTATTATTCATGTCCATTGCACGATTGGTCAATTGACCAATCGTGCAACGGACAACAATGTTTTTAATGTCGAAACAAATATGCGCAGATATATAGTTAGAATTAATTCCCTTAACCACTACAGCATTAGGTATTATAATGCTTATATCTATAAAACAACTGTTCTTTATTCTCTGCTCTCTGTTCTCTATTTTCTATTCTTCCCTGCTATCCGAAAAAAACGGTTGATTTTATTATAAATTTATGTTAAACTATATAGTCGATTATTAAAAGTAATAAGTGAGGTAAAATTGCGAAGTACTGTCGTTACGATTGTTGGAAGACCCAATGTTGGTAAGTCAGCATTATTCAATAGGATTGTTGGTAAGCGCACAGCGATTGTAGAAGAGTATTCCGGAATTACACGAGACAGACTTTATTCAACATTTGAATATGAGGAAGAACACTTTACAATAGTTGATACGGGCGGGATCGAAGGAACCGGGAAGAATGAGTTGAAGCGGAAGGTTCAGGAGCAGACAAACTTTGCAATTTCTGAAGCTGATATTATATTTTTTGTTGTTGACGGTAATGATGGAGTTATGCCGTTTGATGAAGAGATTGCGAATAAGCTTCATAAAATCCAAGCTCCTGTTTTTCTTATAATAAATAAGATAGATAATGAAAAGAGGAAATCTTTTATTTATGAATTTCACAAGCTGGGATTTAAATTCCAATTTCATATTTCTGCAATTCACAATCTTAACATGTCAACTTTATTGGAAAAGACAGTTGAGACTGCGAGAGATTTAAGAACTCGGGAAACAAAAGTAAATTTTTGTGATTATCCTGAAGATATAGTAAAATTATGTATTGTAGGTTGTCCGAATGTAGGGAAGTCATCTTTAGTTAATTCTTTAATTGGGGAAGAAAGAAGTATCGTAAATGATTCTCCCGGTACCACTCGAGATGCAATCGATTCAACTTTAAAATATTATGGTATGGATATTGTATTAATTGATACTGCAGGGCTTCGGAAGAAAAGTAAGATTAGTGAAAAAATTGAAAGGTATAGTGTAATTAGAACTTTGAAGGCGATTGACCGTTCGGATATCGTTATCTTTATGATTGATTCCAATAAAGGAGTAACAATTGGTGATACAAAAATTGCCAGTTACATCTATGAAGCCGGTCGTGGTGTAGTAGTAGTTTTTAATAAATGGGACCAGATTGAGAAGGATGATAAAACATATTTGAAGTTCCAGGAACAAGTTGACTCAAAGTTATATTTTTTAAATAATCCACCCGTTGAATTTATTTCTGCTTTAGATCAAACCCGTATTCATAAAATATTAGAATCTGCAATGAAGGTTTATGATTGTTATAGGATTGAAATTCAAACGAGTAAGTTAAATAAAATCATTGAAAAAGCTCAAGCAGATACTCCCGGTGAGCGTAAAGGTTCGCAGGTTTTCAAGATATTCTATGGAACACAAACCGGGCGAAAACCTCCGATTGTTAAGTTATTTGTAAATAATCCGGATATTTGTAAACCTAATTATAAAAGATATTTAACAAAAAGAATAATTAAAGAGGTCGGTCTTTTTGGAGTTCCATTAAAGATATATTTAAAAAGCCGTAGATAAAAATGATTATTCAAATTATAATCATAGGTTCTTTGTCATATTTAATAGGAGCAATTCCCTTTGCTTATATTATGGTTAAGTTAATAAAAAAAACAGATCTTCGAACAGTAGGAAGCGGGAACGTTGGTGCGACAAATGCAATGAGAGTACTTGGTTGGAAATTAGGACTAGTGGTTTTTCTGCTTGATTTCTTAAAAGGTTTTATTGCAGTCGGTTTAGTTTCAGGTATCTTCGGTTCCTTAACTATACTTGATTCATCACCAAACTTAATTCGGATAATTGCCGGTATATGCGCTATCTGCGGACATGTCTGGACTGTATTCCTGAAATTTAAGGGCGGGAAAGGAGTCGCAACATCTGCAGGTGTTTTTGCATTTTTGATTCCAATTCCTTTTCTATTGACTTTAGCAGTTTTTATATTGGTGGTATCAATATCTAGATTTGTCTCACTCGGATCAATATCTGCAGCTGCTGCTTTTCCAATCCTGACATTTGTTTTTAAACAGGATTTAGATTTGAAAATCTTTACAATCTTCCTTGCTGTTTTAGTAACTTTAACTCATATTTCAAATTTAAAAAGATTAATAAATGGAACTGAGAAACGTTTATCATTTAAGAGTTCTAATACAGGTGAAAAAAAAAATTGAATAATTTTAAAAAAAAACTTGATTTTTTAATTAAAATCTGTTATCATTATGAATGTTAAATATAGCGTAATAGGCGCAGGCAGCTGGGGAACAACCCTTGCCAAAGTTCTTTCTGAGAATAACCCGGATAACGAAATTTTAATCTGGGATATTAATCAGCAGAATTTAAATGATATAAAAAAGTTTCGGGAGAATAAAGTTTATCTTCCCGGAGTTAAGTTACCTGAGAATTTGAAACCTAATGAAGATATCTCCGGAATGGTTTCTGATTCAGAGATAGTTCTTTTAGTTGTTCCATCTCATACAATGCGTGAAACAATTAAGAAAATAAAAAGTTCTTTGAAATTTAATAAAATAAAAGCGATCATTACAGCTGTTAAAGGTCTTGAGAAAGATTCCAATAAAAGAATGAGTGAAGTTATTCTTGATGAATTAGGAATGGAGTATGCTAACAAAGTTATTGCTCTCTCCGGTCCATCACATGCTGAAGAGGTTAGCAGAAGGGTTCCCACTGCAATCGTTGCAGCCGGGCAAGATCTTGAAGCAATTAAATTTGTTCAAGATATATTTTCTTTAGCTTACTTCAGAGTTTATACATCACTAGATATAATTGGAGTTGAGTTAGGCGGTTCAATTAAAAATATAATTGCAATTGCAGCAGGTATTCTTGATGGACTTCAACTTGGTGATAACCCAAAAGCGGCTCTCGTTACCCGTGGAATGAAAGAGATCCAGAGACTCGGGATTAGATTAGGTGCTAAGCAAGAAACCTTTTCAGGGCTTTCAGGAATCGGTGACCTTATTGTAACCTGCTTCAGTAAGCATTCCAGGAACCGGTTTGTTGGAGAGAACATTGGAAAGGGTAAGAAATTAGATGATATTCTTAAGTCAATGGTACAGATCTCGGAAGGTGTGAAGACTACTGCAGTTGTAAATCAACTCGCTAATCAAATGAAAATTGAAATGCCGATTACAAAAGAAGTATATGAAGTTCTTTTTAAGGATAAAGATCCAAAGATTGCAATTGAAGCTTTAATGACAAGAAAATTAAAATTAGAAGTGGAATAAAATTTTTCAGAAAAGGAGGTGAACTAAATGACAAAAGCAGAACTCATCGATGCGATTGCAAAATCAGCAGGTATTACAAAGAAACAGTCTGAGATGGCTGTAAGAACTTTCACTGATTCAATTACTAAATCATTGAAGAAAGGTAAGAAAGTTACTTTAGTTGGTTTTGGTACATTCAAATTGACTCGCAGAGGCGCAAGAACCTGTAAACCGCCAGGAGCTACGAAACCTATCAAAGTTCCAGCCAAAACAGTTCCAAAATTCAGCGCAGGCGCGAAGTTAAAAGCAGCAGTAAAAAATACTAAGGTAAAATAAATATACCTTGTTATTTTAAACGGGCGGGTTAATTCCCGCCCGTTTAAGGAAATTAATATGGACATAAAAAATATTGAAAATAAACTTAATATCCCTAATAAATTATTTTTCTCCATTAGGGAAGTTAGTAAGATCCTCGAATTGAATGCTTCCGTTTTACGGTATTGGGAAAAGGAATTCCAAATAATCCAACCCAAACGTAACGAATTCGGCCACCGCCAATATAGAAAGAATGATGTCGTTTTATTAGGTCTGATTAAGGAACTATTATACGATAAAAAATTCTCTATCCAGGGTGCGAAACAGGAGATTAAAGGTATCTTTTCTAACAAACGAAAGTCTTCAAAAGGAAAAGATGTAAAAACCACAAGCCCCGCATTATCGGATGATTTCGTTATTAAATTGGATTTAGTAATTAATTCCGTGGAAAAATTAATCCAGGAAATTGATTACCTTATTCGTTAATACAAATCGGGGCGTAGCGCAGTCCGGTAGCGCACTGGCATGGGGGGCCAGTGGTCGCTGGTTCAAATCCAGTCGCCCCGACCAAAAGTTTTCTCTCGAAAACAACAGTAAACAGACCGAGATATCCCCAAAACCACGTAGGGTTTTGGACTAAAGAGATCTCGTTTATACAATAATCTGACAAATACATTCTCAATCCGAAGTAGCGTACCCAACGTGGTACGCTATCAATCTGAAAAATTAAAAATAAAATCACTTTTCCATATACAAACTTTTATTTGTCATTGCGATGGAAAGCTCAAAGAGCTTGACTGCGGCAATCTCTTAAATTCGAAGACCAAAGAATTGTTTCGATTTTGGAGTGCATTGATGGGGGTGAAACCCCTTTGTTTATGCGTAGTAATAATACATGAAATTATATAAAAGTATTAACATCATCACGCTCCAGTTTGGAACGTGACATGATTAGATTTACAAC
>DAOVMD010000093.1 GCA_030630935.1 Candidatus Mcinerneyibacteriota bacterium
AGCACCTGTTTCAATATTTCGAGAATGATTACATTAATCGGAGTCTCTGCATTGATTCAGAAACTGGTAAATTAAGTAAAATATACCAGAAAATCTTTGACTTAACAAAGATCTTTGAATATATTCATCATAAATCATGGTTTTGTTCTTTTTATTTAACTAACAAAAATTAAAATCATTAAATTTTATGAAAAAAAATCATGATTACGGAAAAACCATCTTCGTAATCTTAGTTATGACACAGTCTCAATGACAAATTGAGTGCCATAGTACAACTACCAAGATGCTATTCATTTACTATAAAATATTACTTAGTATTATTACGTAATTAACATAAAGGCTTGACAATATTTTTTAAATATGTTAAAATTCACGTATGAAGAGAATCTTAAAGTTATTCAAGTACATGCTTCTATTAGGTTTCATGGGCTTTATCATTTTAATAGGGTTGATGAATGGATTCAAGTTATTTTTAAAGAAGCCTGAGGTCAAGGTTCCGGATGTAAATGGTTTACCAAAGAAGGCAGCGATTAAGACACTTAAGGGTAGTGGTTTAAAGTTTCAAATAACATATCAGGATGACCTTAATCTTCCGATTGACACAGTAATTATTCAGAAGCCTTCTCCCGGTGCGATTGTAAAGAAGGGCAGAAATATTCAGCTTTATTTATCCCGTGGTTTTGGAAATATTGAAGTTCCGGATTTAACCAGTCAGGATCTTTTTAATGCCGAGCTAGTTCTTGAGGAGAGTAATCTTAAGATGGGCAATCGAATCAAGATCAGAACCAACTACGTTGCCAAGGGTTTAATTGTTGCTCAAAATCCTGAACCGAAATCTATAGTTTCAAAGGGTGCATCAATTGATTTGATTATCAATGAAGGTTCGAAAGACAGAAATATCTATGTTAATAATTTTGTTGGTCAGCGAATTGAATTTGTTAGTGATTTCCGAAATAATATTCCCCTTTTAATTGAGAATGAAATTGACACAATGACATTTGGAATAATTACTGATCAATCTTTACCTTTAGGAACGATTGTCAATATTAATTCACCTATTAGTTTTGATTTTAACCCTGAATATATTGACCCGAATGATACAGAAGCTGTTCCAATAATCACACATATTGATGATCCTGAACCTATGAGAGATCACAGGTATATATATTTTTTAGTGCCACCGGGATTTGCTGAAAGAACTCTTGATGTATTTTTAATAACTGAAAGTACAAGGGAAAAGATTTTTCATGGTAAGGTGAAACCCGGAAGTAAATTTGAGAAGATAATTTATTTCCCCGGCAGCCAAACCGGATTAATTTATTTTTACTTAGACGGGAAATTAGAGGATTACAAAAGGTTATGAAAAAGGTACTGAAATTTTTTAAGAGATTATCGTTGTTTATTATGGTTAGTTTTTTCCTTGGAATAGTATTAGCGTTTGCTTTGATTCAGATTTCAAAGGGTATGAAATTTGATGTAGAGCTTGATACATTTGCTCCTAATGTTCTTACCAGAATTTATGACAGGAACGGAGTATTATTAGCAGAATTAGTTGCGGAGAAACGTGATATTGTTCCAATTGACGATATCCCTGACAATATGATCTATGCAATTGTTGCAGCTGAGGATAAACATTTCTTTGAGCATAACGGTTTTGATATAATTGCCATGGGCAGGGCGACCTTACGTAATATTAAGGCAATGAAATTTAAAGAGGGCGGGAGTACAATTTCCCAGCAGCTTGCTAAGAACATGACTTTAAAGGCACAGAAGCATATGTCCCGAAAGGTTAAAGAGGCTTTTTTCACATTAAAAATAGAGAAGAAGTATTCAAAGCGTGAGATCATTGAGTTATACTTAAACCAGGTATATTTTGGTCGTGTTTATGGAGTTCAGGAGGCTGCATGTTATTATTTTGGTAAAGATGCAAAGGAACTTAACTTAGCTGAATGTTCTTTAATTGCCGGTATCACCCGGCTTCCCGGTTATTATAATCCTTATAAACATTTTGATAATGCAAAGTTCCGTCAAAAATATGTACTCAAGAGAATGGTTGAGGATGGTTATATCACTTTCAATGAAGCGGAAGCCGCATTTAATCAGCCGCTTGAGATTAAGAGGAAGGATAAGGTTGAGACAAAAGCCCCGTATTTCATCGATTATGTTAAGCGCTACTTAATTGGGAAATATGGAGTTGCAAAGACTTTTAATGGTGGTTTAATCGTTAAGACTACCCTTGACATCCGGATTCAGGAAAAGGCTGAAGATGCATTAAAAATTGCAAATGAGAGAAGGTTAGAAGAAGAGCTTGACGAGATTCAGGGTGGTATCATTGTGATGGATCCGAATAATGGTCAGATTTTAGCCATGGTTGGGGGAACAGACTTTAAATTATCACAATGGAATCGAGCAGTTCAAGCCCCCCGTCAGCCTGGGTCATTATTTAAGGTTTTTTTATATACAGCATATCTTGATAATGGCATGGGAACACTTTCTGATCTTTGGTATGACACTCCGATTGCATTCCCGGATATAAAAGTTAAGAGACCGGAAAAGGAAGATGATAATGATACTGAAACCGGAACAATTACCCCGGATGACCTGAAGAATTTAACTCCTGCTGAAATCAAGGACCTTGATCTTTCCGAAACTCTTACCAGCTCAATTGTCGGGGATACTGAATCAGATGAGATTGAAGATGAGATTGATTTCTATATCCCGACCAATTATCAACATTTTTCAGGCGTTGTAAATATTCGAAGAGCCATTCAATCATCTATTAATTTAGTTGCAATTAAAGTCACATATAGTATTGGTCCTGGGACTGTTGTTTCATATGCTCATAGGATGGGGATTAAATCCCCCTTAAAACCTGTTATTACAGTTGCATTAGGTGCGAATGAAGTGAACCTTCTCGAAATAGTCAGTGCGGTATCCTGTTTACCCACAGGCGGAATAAGGAATGAACCAACTGCAATCCTCCAGGTTCGGGATTTCAAAGGAAATATCCATGAAAAATATATCCCGCATAAGAAGAGAGTACTTGATGAGAAGACAGCTTTCCTAATGAATTTTGTTTTGATGGGTGTTGTGAAACGTGGATCAGGTTGGCGTGCTAATATCGCAGGACATGAGATTGCTGGGAAAACAGGAACAACAAATAATTTCACAGATGCTTGGTTTGTTGGTTATACCCCGGATTATATCTGCGGAATCTATATAGGTAATGATGACCCGTCAGTTTCTTTAGGTGATAAGCAAGCCGGGGGTAGAATTGCAGCTCCTATCTGGAAAGATGTGATGAAAGATTTTCTTGCAGAGATTGAAGAACCGAAAAAATTTAATGTTCCTGATGGAATAGTATTTAAAGTAATTGATCCGAAAACCGGATTACTTGCTGTTCCTGAGCTTGAAAAGAAATATACAGAAGCCTATATAAAAGGTACAGAGCCAAGTAAATACTCTGACCCAAGGAAAAAACCCGAGCTAAATACTCTGGATAAAAAGATTGAGTTTTTTAGATTGAAACCGTAAGCTTCATTAAAAATTGAAGTGAACGATTTATTTAAATAGGAGACAAATGAGAAGAGCATATTATTTAATTTTTCTACTTGTATTTGGTATTTTGTTCTTGAGTTCTTGCGGTAAGGATGAACCTGATCTTTCCAACCTAACTCCAAAGCAGAAGAGGTTACTGGAAAAGGAATTAAAAGATATCAATGAGAAATTACAGACCCCGCCTGAAGAACCTTTAGATAAGCTTGAAAAGATTTCACAGAAGATTAAGTTAAATATTAGGAAGAGTGAAGTTCTATATAAATTAGGACAGACCAGGGCTTCAGAAGATTTAGTCAAGGACTTATTATCGAAGCATCCGCATCATCCCGAAATCTTAATGAAAAAAGTTTTTAAGCAATTTGAAGATGGAAAGAAAGACTCAGCAATTAAAATTTTAAAGGAATTGATTAATAGTTTCCCTGAATATTATCCTTCCTATGCCGTTTATGGTATAATCCTGTACCAGGAGAATAAACCTAAAGAGGCATATACAATTCTGCGTAAGGCAGATGAACTTGAGGGTATTACAATTAATATAAGTGAGTATAAGACCAGCGATTCAGAACTCGAATTCACATCTGTAAAATTACGAAGAAGGTTTTATTTTCATAAAAGAAAAGTTAAGAGAATGAATAATATGGATCTGTATGGAAATTTTAATTATAACCTTTTTCATTATACTCTTGCGAAGTTATATTTTAATAAGAAATGGTATAAATCATCGAGGGTTCAGTGTAGAAAGATTCTGATATTTGATAATCAGGATATTGAGACTCTCCTTTTAATATCGGAAGATTACCAGAGATTAGGTGAGCCCGAACGCGCGATTGCAATTCTTGAATATACGACTAATTTGCATGACACAAAGGAAAATGCCTATTTCTCTTTATGTAAAATGTCATACCGAGTCAAGGACTATATAAAAGCAAAGAGATTTTTAGAGATTTATATTGAGAAATTTCCTGAATCAGAGAATATTAACCAGGTAAAAGAAATGCTTGCAGATATTTATAATGAATTTTCAATATTTGAAAAAGCAGAAACTATCTATACCGATTTAATCAAAAAGACTAATAAGGATGAGACAATTTTATGTCTTGCAAAATTATACATTAAATGGGGAAAGCGGGATAAGGCCGTGAGACTTTTAAAGAAATTATCAAAGAAGAAAATTTCAGGATATAAAGCTCAACTGATTTTAGCTGAGCTTGCGGTTGAATCAGATGATTATAAAAGCAGTTGGAAGATTCTGAAAAATTTAAAGAAGATTGATTTAGAGGAGCCGGAAGCTTATCATCTTTTAGCTCAATTTTATTATAGATTATTTAAGGAGGAGAAGCATGAATCTTTCTTTAGTATTTCAAGGAAAGAGATCAAGGATTATTATTTTGTAAAGACAACAGAACAATTACCTAAGCCTGTTGATTCTAAACCCAACACACTACCTGATAAAATTGAAGAAGAACCCAGTCCATTTAGAGATCATCCGCCAAAGAATGAGAAGGAGATCGAAGACGAAAAAATAAAATCCGAATCTTACGATCAAATTATTTTTGATGATAATTTAATCCTTGACCTTGCAATTATTGAAGAGAGGAATGCTGTGGAGCGGGACAAGAACAATTCATTATTCATATTTACTTTAGGGATTTATTTATATGAAAAGGGTCGGATTAAATCTGAAGATTTTAACAGGGAATTTTTTTCATACAGGAAAACGAGTCCATATAATAACCCGCACCTTCGTCTTGGAAAAGAAGAGGGGGATGAACTTTTGGATGAGTCAATTAAACATTTAAAGTTTGCCCTGAAATCAGACCCTAAAAATATTGAATACATAAAAGCACTTGCCTGGGCATATTACCTGAGGAGAAAATTATCAAGTGCTTATGATAGTTTCCAAAAAGTTTTGAAGTATGACCCGTTTGATATTGAAGTTATCTTCGCATTAAAAGATTTAAAAGAAAGATTAAAATAAGTGGTGATGATTAAATATAATTCAGTTCTTAAATGTATTTCATTTTAATATGAAGTTATATGGAGATTCATCCTTATTTATCAAGTGTGTCCCATTAATCACTCGTTACGAAATTCAATTCAAGTATAAAGACAATCGCAACCATATCAATGACTGAAAGTCCTGACAAAATGAAGGAAACTTACCCATCTGAAGTAAACATAATACTGAAACAAAATGTAAATTCCGTCTCCCTAAAATCAAGAGAAAAAGCTCTTGACATTAAGTTAAGAAAGTTGTATAATTTAATTAAGGAGAAATAATGAAGCAACTTGGAAAATGTTCATTCACAAGCATTCATAACGGCAAATCAAATAATTCACTGAGACATCTTGATGAATTTCCTATTTTAATTAGATACAATAATGCTCTAGATATTATTCATAAAATCAGAAATAAAAGTAATAGTTTCTTATCAGAAATGGTTTCATCTATTAACTTATTTGGTTTTGAAAGTTCATACAGGGGAAGTTCTAAAAAAGGTGATAATTCTATTGCCTTATTAAGTAGTAAAGGCAAAGGTTTTATGGATTTCAATATAAGTTCAGCTCAAGAATTAATAGGTAAGTATAAAGTTGTTATAAGTAGAACTATTTCTGAGCATGCTGGTGAGCATGGAAAGGATGGAAAATTTAAAGTATTAGCCAAAACTATGATTCTTTCTAAAAATGAAATTTGTTCACATTCATATTTAGTAATAGGTACCTTTGATAATAAAAAAGAGGCTTTATTTTTAGAAAATTATTTACGAACAAAATTTGTAAGATTTTTAATTTTACAAACGATTTCAGGGATTGATTTAAGTAAAGAAAGATTTATGTTCGTTCCACTCCAGGACTTTTCCCAACCCTGGACAGATGAAAAACTGTACAAAAAATACGATTTGACCATAGAAGAGAAAGATTACATAGAATCAATGATTAGATCGATGGAATAGAGTATGAATAAAAAAGAGATACAAAAAGACGGCCTGATACTTAACGATATTAAAACGCTTATAGAGGAGAGCCGGCAACAGCTTGCTGTTTTGGTGAACTCAACTATGACAATGCTCTACTGGAATATAGGTAAACGAATCAAAGAAGAAATTTTAGGTAACAAAAGGGCAGAATACGGCAAAAAGATAATTGTTGAATTAAGTAAACAATTATCCCTGGAATACGGCAAAGGCTGGAGCGAAAAGAACCTACGACACATGATGAGATTTGCAGAGGTTTTCCCTGAAAAAGAGATTGTCTTATCACTGATTAGACAATTGAGTTGGACACATATTTTAGCAATTATTCCCATTGAAGACCCACTTAAAAGAGAATTTTACATCGAAATGTGCAAAATGGAAAAGTGGAGTGTTCGTACATTTAGAGAGCGTATCAACTCCATGCTTTACGAAAGAACAGCCATTAGTAAAAAACCGGAAAAAACTATTAAAGTCGATTTAGACTTACTTAAAAACGAAGAGCAGTTAAGTCCCGATTTGGTATTCAGAGACCCCTATTTTTTAAATTTTTTAGGATTACACGACAG
The DNA here is from genome assembly GCA_030630935.1 of Candidatus Mcinerneyibacteriota bacterium. Lineage (GTDB taxonomy): Bacteria > AUK180 > AUK180 > JAQVHJ01 > JAQVHJ01 > DAOVMD01. The sequence goes on from DAOVMD010000093.1 coordinate 7,100, forward strand.
CTATTCCGAAAGGGATTTGGAAAATGCGATTTTAGCAGAATTGCAACAGTTTATTATTGAATTAGGAACTGACTTTGCCTTTTTGGCTCGTCAGAAACGAATTACAATAGATAGCGAAGACTACTATATCGATTTATTGTTTTACCACCGTAAGCTAAAAAGTCTCATTGCCATAGATTTAAAATTAGGTAAATTTAAAGCTTCCGATAAAGGACAGATGGAACTCTATCTGGCCTGGTTAGAAAAACATGAAATGGTGGAAGGAGAAAGCAGTCCTTTGGGATTAATTCTTTGTGCTACGAAAAATGAAGAGCATATAGAACTAATGCAACTTGATAAAAGCAATATCAAAATTGCAGAATACCTTACTAAATTACCCGACATGAAATTATTGGCAAACAAACTGCATCAATCGATTGAACGAGCTAAAAACAGATTAGCACAAAAAGAGGCAAACAATGAGTAAAGATTTCTTCCCTAAACGTCCGAAGGTTAATCCAACTATTTATGCTTATAAAATACCAAACACACCAAACCGTAAGGGTTTATTAAAAATTGGTTTTACCAATAGAAAATAGGGTGCCGGCACCTTATTCTAAATTTAGCCATGAAAACGCCCCGAAGAAAAAACGGGGTAAACTCCAAGCATGAAATAGTTTTGCTTTGCTTTGCAAGATCTAATGACAAATAGTGTTGCTACAATTTCCTATACAAATTTTTTATTGACTTTAATTTGATAATAGTATATAATTAAGATATTAAAGATAAGGATTACATGAAAAGTCCTTTTTATTATTGTATTTATTGATAAAAATCAGGTTTCTGTGAATAAATATTTCACAGTACCCCAAATAAATATTGAGGTATCTTTATGATTAAAAAAATGATTTCAATAGCTCTGTTGTCATTATCAATTTTATTTATTCTTAATGGTTGTACACCACATCAACCGGTAAAGGATATAGATAAATTTGCCCTTCAAAAAAAGGAGATTGAAAAGAGATTTAAGCATGTGAAAGTAGTCAGGTTAGCGGATATAAATAATAGACCCTTATCGGAACCTAAGGGTTTAACCTTTACACCTGATAATTACCTTTTAATTGTTGAGAGTGAAAACAATAAAATCCATAGACATGATACAGAAGGAAATTATCTGACTGAGTTCACTATCAAGTTTGACCAGGAGGATTTCCTCTCTTTTCCTGAGAGCATTGCATACTCACCTGATAAAACTTTTTTCATCTCAGACAGCTCCAATTCGCGCGTCTTAAAAGTCAATAGATACGGTAAGGTTCTTAAAGAGATAAAGTCAGATGACCCTACCGGTTTATTTATGGAGTCCAAATTAAAAGACGGAGCCGGTATAAATTTAAATCTTCCTTCAGGCATTACGATTTCACCAAAGGGAGAGATATTTATTGCTGATACATATAATAACAGAATTGTTCAAGTTTCATTATCAGGCGAATTAATGTGGACTTTTGGTGATACAAAGAATTCACAAGGGAAGCTTTTTCATCCGCGAGATATTGCAGTGGATCTAAAAGGATTACTATATGTAACAGATGATGAGAATCAGGTAAAGATTATAAAAAAGAAAAAAGGGATTATCGGAATGTTCGGTGGAGAGGGTTCAGGACCCGGGAAATTTAAAAGACCAAAAGGGTTAACAATCTGGCATGATAAATATATAGTTGTATGTGACCCTTTGAATCAAAGGATTCAATTCTTTACCAAGGAAGGAATTTTTATAAAGTCGATCTCAAAAATAGGGAGAGTAAATTTAAAATTTCCTTATGCAGTTAAGACTGATGTTTTCCAAAATTTATATATAATTGATAAAGAACTTGCAATTCTATTTAAGGTATATGAATTTTAATTCATTAAAAAAAACTTTATTATTAATATTCTTAATCTGTATATTTTTTCTTGGCGCTTGTAAGCCCGAGCCAGTCCTAACGAGTAAGAAAAAGACAATTCTACCATTAAAAAAAACACCAGGGATAACTTCATCTTTTGGTGAATTTAGAATGAATTCATTTCATATGGGAATTGATTTTTCAAGAAAT
>DAOVMD010000225.1 GCA_030630935.1 Candidatus Mcinerneyibacteriota bacterium
CCCGATGTAAAAATCGGGATCTCCTCCCGCTGGTCGTCGACCTGCTGAAGCAATTTTTCTTTTTCTTTCTTTCTTCTTGTTTTTTAAAGTTCTCGTTAGTTCTCTTCAGTTCTCCCGATACGTGGAGTTTATCCCGAATTCACTTCGGGACTATCGGGATCTCCTCCTTCCAGTCGTCGACCTGCTGAAGAAATTATTTTTGCATCCATTAGAACCTTTAAGTAATAAATGCTCTAAACAAATATAAACGATATTAATAAGTTACTTACATGTCTCTTTCAAGTCTCCCGATGTAAAAATCGGGATCTCCTCCCGCTGGTCGTCGACCTGCTGAAGCAATTTTTCTTTTTCTTTCTTTCTTCTTGTTTTTTAAAGTTCTCGTTAGTTCTCTTCAGTTCCCTGTTAAATAAAAAAGTTTGAGCGAAGCGAGTTAAATTTAAATTTTTCTTTTTGTTTTTTTGTTATTTTCCCAACTTTTTTGGGAGCTGCCCCTTGCGATTTACAGCAGATCAGGTTGATTTTTTGATTTATTAGGAATGATTTTCAGGTGTTTATATGCGAGTTTGGTTGCAACTCTCCCCCTTGGAGTTCTATGAAGGAATCCGCTCTGGATGAGGTATGGTTCGTAAACATCTTCGATTGTTCCTTTATCTTCACTAACTGAAACTGCGATTGTTTCAACGCCTACAGGACCGCCTGAGAATTTCTCAATTATTGTTCTCAGTATTTTCTTATCCATTGCATCAAGGCCATAGTTATCAATTTCCAGCATCTCAAGAGCTGCCTTTGTAATCTTAACATTTATTATACCATCACCTTTAACTTGAGCATAATCCCGAATTCTTTTCAAGAGTCTATTTGCTACTCGTGGTGTTCCTCTTGCACGTTTAGATATCTCTGAAGCTCCAGAATCATCAATAGGGATCTTTAAAATCTTAGCGGATCTGGTAATTATTTGTTTCAAGGATGCAGGGGAGTAAAAATTAACTCTATGAATTATTCCAAATCTATCTCTTAATGGTGAAGTTAAAAGACCTGCGCGAGTTGTTGCACCAACAAGGGTAAAATGGGGGAGGTCAATTTTTATTGTTTTTGCACTCGGTCCCTTTCCAATAATAATATCGAGTAAGAAATCTTCGAGAGCGGGGTACATAATTTCTTCAACTACATTATTTAGACGATGAATCTCATCTATAAAAAGGATATCACCTTCGTTCAAGTTAGTAAGAATTGCAGCTAAATCACTTGGTCTTTCAATTACAGGTCCGGAAGTAGATTTCAGGTTTGTTCCCATTTCAGCGGCAACAATATGTGCAAGAGTTGTTTTCCCAAGACCCGGAGGGCCATATAATAAGATATGGTCGATCGGTTCTTTCCTTTCCCTTGCCGCAATGATTCCCAGAGAAAGGTTTTCCTTAAGTTTTTCCTGACCTATAAAATCTGACAGGGATTTTGGTCTTAGGGTTACTTCAAGTTCTGTGTCCTCACCAAAAAATTCTGACTCAATTATTCTTTCTTTATCTTCATCCATTATTATTCATTTAACCGTTTTAAACTTGCTTTTATGATATCTTCAATTTTTGTTGTTTCAATAATTTCAAGACCGCTTGCTTTAATTGCATTCACCGCTTCCATTTTTGACATACCAAGACTTTGTAATGCTTCAGCTGCTTCTTCAAAAACACCAAGTTTACGGCTTGAATCACCGGAGAAAGAATCAGTATCAAAAACGAGTTTACCTGATAATTCAAGCAGGATTCTCTGAGCTGTTTTCTTACCTATCCCGGAAATTTTTGTTAACTTATCAACATCTTTATTCTCAAGAGCTGATCTAAATTGTTCAATTGAAATAAATGATAGAACATTCAATGCTGTTTTTGGACCAATCTTAGAAACGGATAGAAGACTTTGAAATAATTTAAGCTCATCAGTTGTGAAGAAGCCGATTAAATTAAGTGAATCCTCCTTGACATGCAAGATTGTATTTAATTGAATTTCACTATCTAATTCAGGTAAATTTTCATATGTGGATAATGGAATTGAAACTGCAAAGCCAATACCATTTATTTCAATAACAACTTTATTATGTGTTTTCTTTACAAGTTTTCCTTTTAAATATTCAAACATATTTACCTGTACTCCTGTATTTTTTTAAGAAGGCCTCTCGAGTTATAATGACATATTGCACATGCTAAGGCATCCGCGGTGTCATCAGGTTTTGGAATATCTTTCAGGTTAAGTAATTTTTGAACCATACTCTGTACCTGTGGTTTCTGAGCAGCTCCGTAACCTGTAATTGCTACTTTAATTTGATTCGGTGTATATTCAAAGACTTCTGCATTATTTAATCGGGCTGTTACAATAATTACTCCGCGGGCATGTCCCACAATCATTGCTGTTTTTGCATTCCTTGCAAAATAAAGATCTTCAACGGCGACTTCTGTAATCGGGTACTTCTGAAATAGTTTTGTAAGTTCCAGATGAATAATTTCAAGTCGATTAGCAAGGGGTGTTTTTGCTTTAGTTCTAATTACGCCATAATCAACCGGAATCAATTTCTGATTAATTTCTTTAATAATGCCAAATCCAACAATTGCAATCCCGGGATCAATTCCTAATATCATGATTACCTAAAATAATATTATTTCTTTTCTTCTTCATCTTTCTTCTTTTTCGCTTCAACTATCTTCTCTGAAATATGGGCAGGGACTTCTTCATATTTCTCAAATAACATTGTAAATGAACCACGTCCACCTGTCATCGATTTTAAATCATTAATATAAGTGAACATCTCTGATAATGGTACAAGCGCTGAGATAATCTGATTCTTGCCCTTTGAAGACATACCAAGTATCTTTCCTCTTCTGCTATTGAGATCACCCATAATATCACCCATGTAATCTTCAGGAACCGCAATGTCAACTTTATAAATAGGTTCAAGTAATATCGGTTTGGCATCTTCCATACATTTTTTCCAGGCCATTGAGCCGGCAATCTGGAATGCCATATCTGATGAATCAACCTGATGGAATGAACCGTCATATAGTTTTGCTGACATATCTACGACCGGGAATCCTGCAAGGAAACCTTCAGCCATTGCACCCTTGATACCCTTTTCAACAGCGGGGATATAATTCTTAGGTACAACTCCGCCTACAATCCCGTCTATAAATTCAAAACCGCTACCGGAAGGTAATGGTTTGATTTCAACATGAACATCACCGTATTGGCCTCTACCACCTGATTGCCTTTTATATTTTCCCTGTTTCTTTGCTGTTTTCTTAATTGTTTCACGGTAAGGAACTTGCGGTAAGCTCGTGGTGATTTCGACATCAAATTTCCTGTGGAGTCTTTCAATAATTGCATTTAAATGCATATCACCTAAACCCGAAATGATTGTTTCCGAAAATTCTACATCCATTCTATAAGAAAATGAAGGGTCTTCCTTACGTAATTTTGTTAGGGATTGACTTAATTTCTCCTGGTCCTGTTTCGATTTTGGATTGAGTGCAAGAGAGTAAATAGGGTCGGGATATTTAACCGGAGGTATCTGAATCTTGTTATTGGCATCTGTAATTGTGTCACCGGTTTCGGTCTCTTTCAGTTTTACTAAAACTCCGATGTCGCCTGTTTCAAGAACATCTACATCCTCACGTTTCTTTCCTATTGCGACCATTGTTTGACCGGTTCTCTCAGATTTTCCCTTGTTTACATTGAAAAAATCTGATGCTGCTTTTAATTGCCCTGAAAAGATCCTGATGAAATACATCTCACCAACATGCGGTTCAGAAACAGTTTTGAATATATAACCGCATAATGGCTCATCAGCATTTGGTTTTCGCGTAATTTCAGAATCGTCTTTTGGATTTATCCCGGTTATTTCAGGGATTTCAGTTGGATTGGGAAGGTAATTATTAATTGTATCAAGTAATGTATGTATCCCAATATTCTGAGTTGAACTGCCTGCAAGGACAGGAATTATTTTACCGGATTTTACACCTTCTTTTAAACCTTGGCTGAATTCTTCGTCAGATAATGTGCCCTCATCAAGGTATTTTTCCGTGAGATCATCTGTTAATTCTGCAACAAACTCAATTAACTCTTCACGAATCTTCTCAACCTCTGCCTTCATGTCTTCAGGAACTTCTTTTACTTCAAATTTTCCGGATGTATCAGAATACATAATTGCTTTGTTCAATACAATATCTACAACACCCTTGAAATCAGCTTCTGAACCGATCGGGATAGAAAATACTGCAAGACTGAATTCCCTAAACTGTTTTTTGAGTTGATTATAAATCTTGTTGAAATTGGACATTTCCTTATCTAATTTATTAATGAAAATCACTCGTGGTTTATTAATTGATAAATCCCAGGTTTTTTCAGTTCCGACTTCTATTCCATTAACCCCGCAAACAACCATTAAAGTAGAGTCTGCAACTCTTAATGAACCGATAACATCACCAATGAAATCAGCAAAACCCGGTGTGTCGATTAAATTAATCTTATGATCCTTGTAAATTGAATAACCACACGATGTGCTTATGGAATTCTGCTTCTTAATCTCTTCAGAATCATAATCCATTACGGTATTTCCTTCGTTTATCTGTCCTAATCGATCAGTCATTTTTGTGTCATATAAAATCGCTTCAATTAAAGACGTCTTGCCTGAACCACCATGGCCAATTAAAACGATATTTCTCTTCTTAGCAATATCAATCTTTTTCATGAAAACTCTTAACCTCCTTTATTATTCTGTTATATCAAAATCATCCGGGATATTCATATTGGAAAATACCGAATTAACATCATCTAAATCTTCTAATCCTGTGAGTAACTTTATATTCCGTTCAATATCCCTTTTCTCTAAATCTATTAGAGTTGTAGGAAATTTACCGAGTTCAACTGATTCCAAGGGAATACCTTTCTCTTCTAAAATCTCCTTGATTGAATAAAGATCCGAAACCTGGGTGAATATTTCATAATACTCGCCTTCAGTCTTTATATCTTCTGCCCCTGAGTCTATCGCAATTTCAAAAATCACGTCCTCAACAACTCTTTCTTTTGAAATCATAATTAAACCCTTGGATTCAAACATCCATGAAACACATCCTTTTTCTCCAAGGTTGCCATTATACTTGCTAAACATATGCCGAACTTCCGCAGTGGTCCTATTCTTGTTGTCTGATAATGTATCGACAATAATTGCAATTCCGGCTGGACCATAACCTTCGTAGGAGAACTCTTCATAAACTACTCCGGGTAATTCACCCGTGCCCTTTTTTATCGCCTTCTCAATATTATCTTTCGGCATATTCGCACTTTTTGCAAGATCAATTGCTGAACGTAATCGGGGATTGGAATCGGAATCTCCGCCGCCTTCCTTAGCAGCAACTGTAATCTCCTTGATTATCTTTGTGAAAATCTTTCCGCGCTTCGCATCTTCCTTGGCTTTCTTACGTTTTATTGTACTCCATTTTGAATGTCCGGACATGTAAACCTCCTGCATATTATAAATTTTTAATTATATCATATAATTAATAAAAAGTAAAGAAAAAAAAAGCTTCGCTTCGCAATCTAAAGGGGAGCTTGCTCCACTTTAAATTTATGATTTATGATTGATAATTATTAATTGATAAACCGATTTGCATTATGTATTACAATGCTTTGGTTTAGAGCGATGTTCCTTAACATAAACATTCTAATTATTCATTCGAAAACAA
>DAOVMD010000004.1 GCA_030630935.1 Candidatus Mcinerneyibacteriota bacterium
AACATCGTTTTACTCCCATAGTTTCAACGTTTAGGACACTTATATTATACCATATTTGTCGATTTATTTCAAGTGATTTGTAATCAAAAATTAAATATTTTACAAAATTTGACTTTTTGCAGGAAGGTCAATAATGAATAAGTAAAAATGTTTTTGCTTTATATATTCTATTGCTTTTGTAATGAGTGCTTAATGGGACACCCTTGATAAATTTGGGAAACTCATTTCTTGGAAGACATAAAAATGTTTTATCAATAGTTTTACTTGTCTCCATTAACAGGATGTCCCAAGTCTTTTTTGTCTTTGTTTTTTTTCTTCATGGCCTTCACGGTTAAAAAAGTATTCTTTAGTTCCTTTAAGCAACAGTCGCTCTAAATAAATAAAAACTATATAGGTAAGTCAATTACAAGTCTTTTTATAGTCCCTGTCATTTTTTTTATTTGTTTTTTCTTTATCGGGGTTGGATTTCTCCGCGGGAGATTTTCTTAATGTCTATGTTCTCAGGTTCAAAATAATTTTTCAGGATCTCGATAGTTTTGCTAAGATCTAATTTTTCATTGCAGGTGAAATAATCAATTGCAATATATCCATGCTCCGGCCAGGTATGAATAGAGAAATGGGATTCTGTTATAATAATTAGACCCGTCAAGCCATAGGGAGAAAAAAGGAATAGTTTTGTCTCGATAATCGTTGCTCCGCTTTCTTCGACAGCTTTTATAATGATCTTTTCAATTTCATTTTTATCGGACATCTTTTCTTTATTGCAATTATAAAAATCACATAGTATCTCAATTCCTAAAGCCACATCAGTGCTCCTGAATAATTTTTCTAATGATATCATATTCAGGGAAATTAGTCAAGAAAAAAAGCGAGAACGTTTAAGTGTTCAAATGTTCAAATGTTCAATGCATACTTCGCATGCGTTCAAGAGTTATTGTAGAAACGTGCCATGGCACGTTTATGGTTCAATAGTTCAAGGGTTAATAAAATGTTTAAATGTTCGTGAGTTGAGATAGTTCAATAGTTCAAGAGTTGAAAAACGTTTAAGTGTGCGGAAGTGTAGATAGTTCAATAGTTCAAGTGTTGAAAAAGTGTTTAAATGTGCGGGAGTATAGATGGTTCAATAGTTCAAGTGTTAAAAATGTTCAAGAGTGCGAGAGTTTCGATAGTTCAATTAATTAAAAAAAACAAGATTTTTCCTTGACAAATTGATTTTTATTTGTTATAATACATGTTTTAATATGTAAATTTTGGAGGTAATATTTTGAAGACTTATTCAGCGAAACCAGGAGATATCGTAAGTAAGTGGTTTATTACAGATGCAGACGGAGTAATCTTAGGCCGTTTAGCTTCGAAGATAGCCATGATTCTGATGGGTAAAAATAAGCCTATCTACTCAACACACTTAGATACCGGCGATAACGTAATTGTAATAAATGCAAAGAAGATTAAAGTAACGGGCAAGAAATTAGAGAAGAAGATTTATTACAGGCATACGGGTTATATTGGCGGGTTAAAGGAAAAGACATTAGCTGAACTTTTAGAGCAGAAGCCTACCGAGGTTATTTATCATGCAGTTCGTTTAATGCTTCCCAAGACCCGGATGGGTCGACAGATGTTGAAGAAGCTTCATGTTTATGCGGAATCTTCACATCCACATAAGGCTCAACAGCCTGAAAACTTAGATTTAAAATAAAGAGGTATTAAGAAATGGCAGAGACACAATATTATTCAACAGGTCGTCGTAAGACCTCGACCGCCAGGGTCTTTTTAAGACCTGGTAACGGTAAAATTTTGATTAACAAGAAAGAGCTTACGGATTATTTCAACACTTTAGCAACTCTGAACACCGTTAGGGAACCGTTATTGGTAACTAAGACGAATAAGAAGTTCAATTTATTTGTAACAGTTAAAGGCGGAGGAATATCCGGTCAAGCCGGTGCAGTTGCTCATGGTATTTCCAGGGCATTGACCAAAGTAAATGAAGAGTATAGGAACGTCCTTAAGAAAAAAGGTTTCTTAAAACGTGATCCAAGAATGAAAGAAAGAAAGAAATACGGTCAGCGCGGCGCACGAGCAAGATTTCAGTTTTCAAAGAGATAGAATTAACAATCTAGCACGCTTTCGTATTTGGGTCCTTTATTTATAAAGGTTAGAAAGCGGAGGATTAACCCATGGAGGAGAAAATGGAAAAAATCAACATGAAAGAGATGTTGGAGTCCGGTGTACATTTTGGTCATCAGACCAGGCGTTGGAACCCGAAAATGAAAAGGTATATTTTTGGGGAACGAAATGGAATTTATATAATTGATCTTCAGAAGAGCTTGAAATTGTTCAATGAAGCATATCGATTTTTAAGAGATTCTATTCGTGACGGTAAGCAGATAGTTTTTGTCGGAACCAAACGTCAGGCACAAGATACTATTGAGACTGTTGCAGGCCAGCTTGGGATTCCATATGTTTCCCAGAGATGGTTAGGTGGAACCTTAACCAATTTTGAAACAATTAAGAAGAGTATAGAAACGCTGAAGCATTTGGAAGGAGTTTTATCTGACGAAGAAAGTCTTTATACTAAAAAGGAAAAAATTGTACTTCAAAGAAAATATGAGAAATTAAAAAGAAATCTATCCGGGTTAAAGGATATGCGTAAAATTCCCCAGATAATATATATAGTAGATATAAGGAAGGAACGTAATGCAGTCGCGGAAGCAAAGAAACTTGGGATGAAGATAATCGCGATTTGTGATACAAACACCAATCCTGACTTAATTGACTTTCCAATTCCGGGAAATGATGATGCAATCAGGTCAATTCGCTTAATTACTACTAAGCTCGCGAATGCAATTATTGAAGGTCATGCAATGCATTCAAAAGATATTGAAGATAAGAAAGCCCCTTCTATTCCTGAATCCCAGGATCAGGATGAGCCTGATTTCAAGCCAGAAAAGTAATTTTTGAAAATTAAGTAGTTCCAGGAGGAAAAATGAAAGTTGATGTTAAATTAGTAAAAGAATTAAGAAAACAAACAAGTGCAGGAGTTATGGATTGCAAGAAAGCTATTGAAGAAGCTGAAGGCGATATCCAAAAAGCAGTTATTATATTAAGGAAGAAAGGCATTTCAAAGGCGGAGAAGAAGTCAGATAGAGAAACCGGTCAGGGTCTTGTTGCGAGTTATATTCATTTTAATGGGCAATTAGGTGCGCTTTTAGAGATTTTATGCGAGACGGATTTTGTGTCGGGGAATGGAGACTTCAAAAAGTTTGCCGAGACCTTAGCGATGCAAGTTGCAGCTGCACAACCTATTTACCTTTCAAAAGAAGAAGTTACAGATGAGATTTTAGAAAGGGAGCGGGAGATTTATAAAGATCAATTTAAAGATTCCAATAAACCCGCAGATATTATAGAGAAGATAGTAGAGAATAAGCTCTCAAAATATTATGAAGAGAATTGTTTATTACAGCAGGAATTCTTAAATGAAGATTTATTTAAGGGTTCGGTTGAAGAGTATTTAAAAGAAAATATTGCAAAGTTTGGTGAGAACATTAAAGTTGCAAAGTTTTCAGTTTTCAAAATAGGATAATACGTGAAAGAACTATCAAGTGTAATTCTCAAGCTTAGCGGTGAGATTTTATCCGGTGAGGATGAGGTCTTTACAGAATCCGGATTTGAATTAATCTATAATGAGATTCAGTCAGCACTAACAGCCGCTTCAAATTTAAGGATTGGAATTGTAATTGGCGGTGGAAATATTTATCGTGGTCGCCAGAAATTTTTCACAAGAGTTACCGGTGATACAATAGGTATGCTTGCAACAGTAATTAATTCGATTTCATTAAAGGATTATTTTACGAGGAAAGGTTTAAAGTCCCATCTTTTCACACCTTTTATCATGTCTAAAGTCGGACCTATCTTCAGTGTTGATGATGCCCTAACTTCTCTTGATGCCGGGTATATTAATATCTATGCCGGCGGTACCGGAAACCCATTCTTCTCCACTGATTCCTTAGCAGTTCTCAGAGCTCTTGAGACAGGTTGTGATGTAGTTTTAAAAGCAACTAAAGTCCCAGGAGTTTTTGATTCAGACCCTGTAAAGAATCAAGACGCAAAGAAGTTTGATACCATATCACACCTTGAAGTAGTTCAGAAGGAACTTTTAGTAATGGACTTTCCAGCGATCACACTTGCAATGGAGAATAATTTAGAGGTTTTCGTATTTGATTTTTTTAAAAAAGGCAATCTCAAAGAAGCCATTCAAGGCAACTTGAGTATTGGCACACTTGTCAAATCATAACCAGGAGAATAGGACTATGTTAAATGAATCATATCAAGATACGAAGAAGAGAATGGCAAAAACCATTGAAGCACTAAAGCGCGATTTTTCTAAGATCCGCACCGGTCGTGCGAATCCTTCCGTATTAGATGATATTAAGGTAGATTATTATAATACGCTTACACCTTTGAAACAAGTTGCCAGCATTGCAGTTCCTGAACCACGGCTTATAGTAATTCAGCCCTGGGATAAGAGTGTAATTAAAGAGATTGAAAAGCAGATTTTAGCAGCTGACCTTGGTTTTAACCCGAATAGTGACGGTAATGTAATCAGACTTCCTATTCCTCCACTGACAGAGGAGACAAGGAAAGATATTGTGAAGCAGATAAAAAAGATTTCTGAAGAATCAAAGATTTCAATAAGAAATATTCGTCAGGACTCAAATGATTTTATTAAAGATCTTGAAAAGAGTAAAGATATCTCTGAAGATGAGAAACATACCGGCTTAGGAAAGATTCAAGAGATTCATGATAAATTCATTGAAGAGATTAATGATATTACGCACAAGAAAGAAAAAGAGATAATGGAAATTTAACACAATCTTTTTAGAAAGGTTGTCTAAATAAAAACCTGGGGCTCCCTCTTTATTTTGAAGAGGGAGCCTCTTTTTAAATAGGAGACTTTTGTTGGATAAAATCTCAAAGAAATTACTGGATAAAATTGATCCGAACAAACTACCGCAGCATGTTGCATTTATTATGGACGGGAATGGCCGCTGGGCGAAGAAGCGTGGACTACCTCGTATCTTTGGACATCGGGAAGGAATTAAAAATGCAATTGGAGTAGTTGAAGGTTTAGGTCAGCTGAATATTAAGAACGGTACACTGTATGCCTTTTCAACTGAAAACTGGACTCGTCCGGAAAAGGAGATCAAGGCATTATTAAAGCTCTTCAGAGATAATTTTATTTCAAAGAAAAGCCGATTACTTGAGAATGGTGTTAAGATAAGATTGTTAGGTGATTATCAGAAATTTCCACAAGATATGGTTGATGCAATTGACGAACTGATTGAAGATACTAAGGATAATACAAACTTAGAGTTAGCGATTGCATTAAATTACGGTTCACGACAGGAGCTGGTGCGGGCAGTTAAAAAAATTACTGAGAAAGGTCTCAAGTCCGACGAGATAACAATAGAAACGATTAGCGAGAATCTTTACACTGCCGGTATGCCTGATCCTGATTTATTAATTAGGACAAGCGGTGAGTTCAGGATAAGTAATTTTTTATTATGGCAGATTGCATATACAGAAGTATTTATCTCAGAGAAGTTCTGGCCCCAATTCACAGCAGATGACCTTGCTAATGCAGTTATTTGGTATCAATCCCGAAATCGGAGGTTTGGCAGCGTTGAAAAAAAGTAATCTAATAAAAAGATTTTTAGTTGCGTTAGTTTTCATCCCCGGATTAATATATTTATTCTATATTGGCGGTATTGCGTTTAGTATTTCGATTGCAATAATCAGTTTGCTCGCTTATTATGAATTTCTAATGGGATCATTAAAGATTAAATCAAAGAAAGTAGTCAGTGTTATTGTTATTTTAGCCGCATTGCTTTTTCAATATAGGTTCATTGTTAATATATTTCATTTAACCGATTCCGGGAGTTTAGCATCTTTTCACGGGATTGCTTTGATGGCTTGGCTACTACTTATTTTCATTCTCTTTTTTCTTTCATTTTTTTACCTGAATAAAAAAAATCTTCCTTCTATGATTAATGATTTTGGAATGATTGTTTCAGGTTTTTTTTATACACAAGTGTTGTTATTTACATTACCGTTATTAAGAGAGTTTATCCCAAATAATAATGGGTTTCACGTAATCTTATTTATTTTAATAATGATTTGGATCAATGATTCCCTTGCGTTTTTTGGCGGGTCTTTATTCGGGAAACATAAGCTTGTTCCCACAATAAGTCCCAACAAAACAGTTGAAGGTTTTCTAACCACATTATTTTTAACCCCGGTATTTGCAGTGATATTTCATTTAATATTTAAGTACCCCGGGAGTATTTTAAAAGCAGCTTTACTTGGTGCTGTAGTTTCATTCTTTGCAATGTACGGAGACCTAATTGAGTCGGCACTTAAGAGGTCTTTAGGCATTAAGGATTTTGGAAACCTTCTTCCGGGACACGGTGGATTTCTTGATAGGATCGATTCAGTTTTAGTTGTTGCCCCGGTTTTTTTTATTTGGTATTTTTTTGGGGGAATACTTTCAGGAATAAAATGGTTTTTTTAAAAAATAGAAATGGTGTAATATGAAAAAGAGTATAGTAATTTTAGGTTCAACAGGTTCAATTGGAGTTAATACTCTCGAGGTGCTTAAGACATATCCTGATCGGTTTGAGATTAAATGTTTGATTGCAAACACAAACTGGAAATTATTAAAGGAACAAGCTGATGAGTTTAAAGTAAAAACAGTAGGGATGTTTACTCCGTCATCAGCAGTTGTATTGAAACAAAATATTGGAGAAGACGTTACAGTACTAAACGGAGAGAGTGAGATCCTTGATTATCTAAATGAACCAGTTGATATAGTTGTTTCTGCATTAGTCGGTTGTGCCGGTTTAAAGCCGACATACCGCGCAATTGATTCCGGTTCGAACGTCTGTATTGCCAACAAGGAATCCATTGTAGTAGGAGGGGAGTTGATACTTCCGCTGGTAAACAGGAAAGGGATTAAGTTTGTTCCAATTGATTCCGAGCATTCTGCGATGTTCCAGATTCTGAATAAGTTTGGAAAATTAAATATAAAACGCGCAATTATAACAGCTTCCGGTGGTCCATTTTTCAGGCGGGAAGACTTATCGGAGATAAAAGTAACCGACGCCCTAAATCATCCTACCTGGGATATGGGTGCGAAGATAACGATTGACTCTGCAACTTTAATGAATAAAGGTTTTGAGGTTATTGAAGCGCATTGGCTATTCGGTCTTGATTATGATAAGATTGAAGTTCTTGTTCATCCCCAGAGTATGGTTCATTCAATGGTAGAATATAAGGATGGCGGAATAGTTGCAATGATCTCCCCAACTGATATGAAGTTCCCAATCACATACAGCCTTTTCTATCCTGAAGATATGGAGATACCGTTTCAGACTTTAGATTTCAGTCAGATTGAGACCTTGAATTTTTATCCGCCTGATTTAAAGAAGTTTCCACTATTAAACCTTGCTTATAAAGCCGGTAAATCCGGGGGGTCATACCCTGCAGTTTTAACAGGCGCTAATGATGTCGCAGTTGAATTATTCCTAAAAGAAAAGATTTCCTTTATTCAGATTTCGGAAATTATAAAAAAAGTTTTAGACAAACACAAATATGTTTCAAAAATAAATCTTGAGATACTCTTAGAAGAGATTAAGTGGGCTCAGGATTATGTTCGAGGTAAATATGACAATTGATTTTTGGATTAATGTATTTAAGGCAGCTCTTGCTTTTACTTTATTAGTATGGTTTCATGAGCTGGGACATTTTATTGCATGCAAATTGGTTGGGGTTCGAGTTGAAGTATTCTCAATAGGTTTTGTTCCAATCATAAAGAAGAAAATCGGTGAAACGGAATATGCAATTGGAGCAATTCCACTTGGTGGTTATATAAAGCCTGCAGGTGGTGACTTATCTGCAGATGCTGAATCAACCGGAGCTCCGGATGAGTTTCTTTCAAAAAACTTCTGGCAGAAGTCTTTTATACTATTAGCAGGGCCTTTAATGAATGTTGTATTGGCAATTTTCGTTTTCTGGGTAGTAGCTTTCTTTATTGGTGTCTCAGAATTTCATCCTGATAATCGAATAGGTCAGCTTGAAAAGGATTATCCTGCTCTTGCTGCAGGGCTTGCAGAAGGGGACAGAATTCTGGAGATTAATCAGGTAAAAACCTCATCATGGGAAGAAGTTACAAAAAACATTAAAAAGAGCAATGGTAAACCTTTAGTCTTTAAAATTCAAAGAGATTCTAAGGAATTTGATTTGACAATTACCCCCAAAAAAGATCCGCAATACGGAACTTATAGAATTGGAATAAAGCTATTTTTTGATCCTGTTATAGGAAAATTAGATAAGAACTCTCCTGCATATAAAGCAGGTCTTCGTCGTTTTGATAAAATCATTGAAGTTAACGGCAGACCTATAAAGTCATTTCCAATGATTGCACCGTCTGAAAAACCATTAAACCTGAAAATTCAAAGAGAAAGCAAGGAACTTTCTTTTAAAATTATCCCTGAAAAAGAGGGAGGATTTAATTATTCCGGAGAATATGAAAAGCAGTTATCTTACGGTCTAACTATTTATTTCCCAAGGAAGAAATTTACATTTGTTAATTCAATAAAATATAGTTTAAAAATGACGGGAGTCAGCTGTCTATTAATTATTCAGGCTTTGAAGATGATTGCGCAAAAGATTTCAATGGCAAAGCAGCTTGGTGGTCCCATATTAATTTCATATATTTTATATGAAACTTCAAAGAGTGGTTTAGCTGACTTATTAAGTATGATTGCATTATTAAGTGTAAACCTTGCTTTTATAAATTTGTTTCCTCTAATTATTATAACAGATGGTGGGCAGATTTCAATCTTTGCAATTGAAGCGTTGAGGAAGAAACGTTTTTCAGCTAAGAGTCGTGCAATATTAAACACGATAGGTTTCTTTCTTGTAATTTCTCTTGCAGTCTTTATAATCGTAAATGATATAATCAGGTTTTTATGATGTCAAGAACTAAGAAAGAAATAAAGATTGGCGGTATTTCCATCGGTGGTAGTGCCCCGATTGCCGTTCAGTCGATGACCAATACCAAAACTGCAGATATTAAGAAGACCGTCTCTCAGATTAAGCGTTTAGAACGTTTAGGTTGTGAGATTATTCGAGTAGCAGTAC
Source organism: Candidatus Mcinerneyibacteriota bacterium (assembly GCA_030630935.1). GTDB lineage: Bacteria > AUK180 > AUK180 > JAQVHJ01 > JAQVHJ01 > DAOVMD01. The sequence continues at coordinate 9,199 of DAOVMD010000004.1, forward strand.
CTGATTTTGCATCTGCCAATGCACTTCCTGAGATTAAAAGGCGAATAAATATTCCATTAATTGCTGACATACATTTTGATTATCGCTTAGCAATTAAAAGTATAGAGAATGGTGCAGATAAAATAAGGATCAATCCCGGAAATATTGGTGATAAGAAAAGGTTATTTAAAGTTCTTGATGCAGCGAAGAAATTTAAAGTTCCCATCAGGCTTGGAGTAAATTCAGGTTCAATTGAAAAGAGTATTTTAAAGAGATATAAACATCCTACTCCTGCAGCATTAGTTGAGAGTGTATTAAAATCCTTGAAGTTATTTGAGAGCAGGGACTTTACGGATATTGTAATATCGGTAAAATCATCAAATGTTCTTGACACAATTAAAGCATACGAGTTATTGGATAAGAAAGTCAGATACCCTCTTCATATCGGGATTACCGAAGCCGGAACCCGTTTTACCGGTGCTGTCCGATCTTCAACCGGTTTGGGAATTCTATTATTTAAAGGTATTGGGGACACTCTTCGTGTCTCATTAGCCGGGAATCCTGAATGGGAGATTATTACCGCATACCAGATATTACGATCTCTGGGTTTACGATCCGGCGGAGTAAAAATGATTGTCTGTCCAACTTGCGGCAGGACAGATATCCCTGTTGAAAAGATTGCTTCGAAAATTGAAAGATTAACCAGGTATCTAAAGGGCCCAATTAAAATTGCCGTTATGGGCTGTGTGGTTAATGGTCCCGGTGAAGCTCGCGATGCAGATATTGGAATTGCCGGAAGTAAAGATCGTGCTGTAATTTTCAAGAAGGGAAAGATATTTAAAACCATTAAAACAAAAAATATAATTAACTCTTTTGTAAAAGAGATCGAACGTTATATTAGGGAGGAGTCAAAATGAAATTAAAGATAAGCTGCTTTTTAATTATTTTAGCACTAACAACTTTATTTCAACCAATTAATACTTTTGCAAAAGCAACACTTAATGATGCGATCAGCAAGTATGAATCCGGCAAACTAACAGAAGCTTATAAAGCAATTAAGCAGCTCCTGGATTCCGGAGATAAACGGAAAAACGTATTCATTTACGGAGGGATCATTTTTTCGGATCTGGGCAAACACCAGGAATCAATAGAGATCCTATATAAAGGTCTTGCACTATTTCCGGATGACCATGGAATTCTCAAGATTATAGGACGGAACCTCCTGAGACAGGGCAGGTACCTTGAATCATTTGAAATATTAAAATCGATTATTTCAAAAGGAAATAAAGATTTTAAAGTAAGAGAATATACCGGTGATGCGGCAGTTGGGCTTGGCCGATATAAAGATGCAATCCATTATTATAATAGTGCCTTAAAATATAACCCTTCAGAAGCATGGGTATATATTAAGCTCGGTAGAGTTCAGAAGGCATTAAAGAAAAAGAAAGCGGCTTTTGGAAGTTTTAAACAAGCCTTGAAAATTTCAGAGGAAAAAGGCTTGCGATTAATTAAAACAGTAGCACTCTACGAGTTAAAACAATTATCAGATAAAGATAAATAATACTTGATTTATCTATTGAAATATGTTAAAATTTAAAAATTAACTCTATTTAGGAGAAAGTTAATGAAACAGAATTTAATAAGTGCAATTGAAGCTTTAGCAAGAGAGAAAGAATTTGACAAGGACTTTTTTATTGAAGCGATAAAAGATAGTATAATTGGTGGGATTGCCCGCACCTATAAAATGAAATACGAAACAGAGGACGAGGTTCCCATTACCGTAGAGGTTAATCTGGATATAGGAAGTATTGAGATTTTTGTAACCAAGACAGTTGTAAAAGAAGTTCAAAATCAATTTTTTGAAATTCCAGCTGATGCTGCTGATCAATTCCAGAATACCCAAATCGGAGATGAGATAGTTGTCCGTTTAGCTATAGAAGACTTATCAAGATCAATAGTTGGGAAGATAAAGCAGATTCTTATAAATAAGATCAGGAAAAAAGAGTTATTAAAGCTTTATAAGGAATTTCAACAGACGAAATTAAATGCAGTTGTAACCGGGACAATTCAATCAGTAAAAGACGACCATGTAATTATTGATTTAGGAAATGTTATCGGGCATATTTATCGCCGCGATCAGATTCCCGGTGAGAAATATCGAATTGGTGATAAGAAAAAAGTTTTTGTATATATGGTAAATTTCACTAAAAGTGATTGTGAGATTCGAGTATCGAGAAGTATGCCAGAGCTTGTCAAGGGGCTTTTTGAGATGGAAGTTCCAGAGATTCAGGAGCGGATGGTTGAGATTGTAAAAATTGCCAGGTATCCCGGTAAGCGCACGAAGCTTGTCGTTTTATCATCTAATAAGAAGATAGACCCAGCCGGGGCATGTATTGGTGTTAAGGGTTCCCGGATAAAATCCATAAAAGCTGAACTGGGAGAAGAGAAGATAGACGTATTCAAGTGGACAGAAGATATTGAAATATTTTTAAAAGAAGCATTTAAGCCTGTTGAGGTAATTTCATTCCGTTTGTTCCCTGACGAGAAGCGAGTTCGAATTGTAGTATCCGGTGATCAGCTTGGAATGGTTATTGGCTCGGGTGGGAATAATATAAAATTAACTTCCCGATTACTTGGTTGGCACATTGATGCAATTTCAGAATTAGAATTAGCCAAGAAACTTGAAGAAGAGAATAACGCCAGAACCGACCGCCTTCAATATTTCATGAGTATTCCGGGTGTTGGAGAGAAGATAGCCTTACAATTAATTGAACTCGGTTATTTCTCAATTGAGAAACTTTCTCAACTAACAGAAGATGAGTTATTAAAGATCAAAGGTGTTGGCAAGAAAGCAGCAAAGAATATCTTTTCATTTGTAAAAGAAGAAGTAAAACGGATACAAGCTAAAGAAGCAGAAGAAGCAAAAGAACCCTTAGAATCAGAAGTTGATAATGAGGCGAGTAAATAATTATAAAAAATAATGAGGTGACTCGTGGCGAAGAAGACAGCAAGCCATCGAACTAGAATTTATAAATTAGCGAAAGCGATCGGGATAGATACGAAGGAACTTTTAATCCGAATTAAGCGCGATTTCGGAATTGAGAAAAGTTCATCCTTAGATACAATCGAGATAGCTTCAGCTGAGATTATTAAGAGGAAGATTCTAGGCGATCTAAAGCTTGAGAAAGCAAACCAGAAAACCCCGGAACAGAGATTAAGAGAGGTTAAAAGCACGCGTCGGAAAAAATCGGTTAAATCATCCAAGACCTCAAAATCGGAGAAATCACCTAAGAAATCAGCAAAACCAACTAAAAAAACGGCTAAACCTTCAAAGCCAACAAGGAAGAGATCCGCTGCATCAAAGGATGAGCAGGTCAAAAAGGTCAAGAAGGTAACTCGAGCGAAAAAAGGAAAACCGTCAGAAGTTTCAGAGACTGTAAAACCAAAAAGGCGCACTAAAAAAGTTTCGAAGAAGACACCAGCATTCGCAGCCGAGCCGCCGACGAAAAAAGTATTTACTCCACCGACAATAAAGATTAAGAAAGAAACCATAATTAAGAAGAAGTATAAGAAAAAGAAAAAAGATTCAGACGATTCTCTAACCGCACCAAGTATTATTAAGATTCCCCAAAATATTACGGTAAGTTCATTATCTGAAACGCTTGGGGTTGAGACTTCTGATATGATAGATAAGCTTATGCAGTTAGGGATAACTGCAAATATAACCCAGCGTCTTGATGAAGAAGCAATTATTATGGTTTCATCTGAATTCGGTTTTGATATAGAGATCGAAGAAATTTTTAAAGAACCTGTTTTGGAAGTTGCGGATAAGGAAGTCATAAAGGGTCTTCCCCGTTCTCCGATAGTTACGGTTATGGGTCATGTTGATCACGGTAAAACAACTCTTCTTGATGTTTTAAGAAACACATCTGTTGTAGATAAGGAGGTGGGTAAGATTACCCAGAAGATAGGAGCATCTATATTACAGACTCCAAACGGGGAAATTGTTTTCTTAGATACTCCCGGTCATGAAGCGTTTACAACAATCCGGGCTCGTGGAGCACAGGTTACGGATATTGTAATTCTTGTAGTTGCTGCAGATGACGGAATTATGCCTCAGACAATTGAGGCGATCAATCATTCAAAAGCTGCCGGTATCCCGATTATTGTAGCGATTAATAAAATTGATGTTTCCAATGCAAATATTGATAAGGTCAAGACAGAACTTTCGGAACAAGGCCTTGTTCCGGATTCTTGGGGTGGGAATACAACATGTATCGAAATATCAGCATTAAAGAAGATTAACCTGGAAGATCTTGTCACGGCAATTCAATTAGAAGCTGAGCATTTAGATCTCACCGCCCCAATTGATGTTCCGGCTAGCGGGACGATTATAGAAGCAAAAAGAGATAAACGTTTTGGAAATGTCGGATCTTTAATAGTTCTCAATGGAACATTACAGATTGGTCAGACATTTGTATGCGGATTAACTTATGGTCGAGTTCGAATGATGTTTTCGGATAAAGGAGAACGCTTAAAATCTGTACTTCCCGCCACACCTATTGAATTAGTAGGGTTCAATGATCTTCCGGAACCAGGTGATATGTTATCAGTAGTTAAAAATGAGAAGACCGCAAAGCAGATGATCCAGGAAAGGAAGAACAAACTTAGAACTGTAACCGGTGCGGTTGATTCCGGTCAGGAGATTACACTTGAAGATTTGTACTCAACTCTTGAGTTTGGTGAAGTTAAGCTTCTTAATTTAATTGTGAAGTGCGATTCTGTCGGGTCACTTGAAGCAGTGATAAGCTCACTCGATAATTTTCCATCAGATAAAATTAAATTAAATGTTATCCATAAAGGCATTGGCGGAATTACTGATAATGATGTCAAACTCGCTCAAGCATCTTCAGATACAATTATTATTGCTTTTGATGTTCCGTTAATGTCCCGAGTTCACGACTTTGCAAAACGAGAAGGGATTCAGATAAAACAGTACAATATCATATATCATTTAATTGAAGAGATTAAACTTGCAATGGAAGGGTTATTATCTCCAATCGAGAAGGAAGTGGTTCTTGGTCATTCAGAAGTCAGAGATATCTTTAAGATTTCAAGACTCGGAACAATTGCAGGATGTTTTGTTTTAGACGGGGTGATTAAAAAATCTAATTTTATCCGAGTTCAAAGAAATGAAGAAACCATTTTTTCAGGGACCATCGAATAATTAAAGCATATTAAAGATGATGTTAAAGAAGTTAAGGCAGGTTTTGAATGTGGAATTAAGATTAAGAAATTTGACGCATTAGAACTGGGAGATATAATTGAAGCTTATGAAATAGTTAAGGAGAAACAGAATATTTAATAATGTTTATTGGCTTGATAAAACTTAATTTAACGATTAATTTACAGATAAGCTCTTTAAAAGATAAAAGAAGAATTGTAAAAGGAATAAAAGATAAATTAAGGAATTCCTTTAATATCTCTATAAGTGAGATTGACCAGCTCGACAAATATTATCAAGCAGGTTTAGGTATTTCCTTAGTTTCAAATGATAAGAAGACCATAAACACGGTGATAGGCCGTATTTTAAATACAATGGAGAACATGAGTTCAGTAACAATTGAAAATATAGAAACCGAGATTTTATAGTGAATAAAAATCCTCATCGCATTGAGCGCTTACAGCATTTATTTCAAACTGAAATAAGTAGAATAATAGAAAGGGATTTAAAGGACCCGAGAGTTAAGATGCTTTCGATTACGCGTGTAATAATTTCAAGAGATTTGAGTTTGGCACGTGTTTACTTTAGTACATTTCAAGAATCTACTGCTGAAAAGTGCCTTGAAGGTTTCAATAGTGGTTCTGGATTTATTCATAGGCTACTATTGAAGAGATTGATTTTGAAACATATTCCCGAACTTAAATTTTACATTGATACTTCAATTAAGTATGCAAGGTATATGGAAGATAAGTTGAAAAAAATAGTAGAAGGTTCAGAGAATGATTAATAAAATTGAAAAGTTTTTACAGATTGGAAATGCAATAAGAAATGGTACCGATTTTATTGTTATTGCACATACTAATCCTGATGGTGATGCGATTGCATCCGTTTTAGCTTTTGGTTTAATGTTGAAGGAACTGAACAAGAAGTTTAAAATGGTGCTGCCTGATGAAATTCCGAAAGAATATAATTTTTTACCCGGTGCAGCAGATATTGAAATCACAAGGGAACTTCCCGATGATATTGAAACTCTGATAATTCTTGATTGTGGAGCAATTAAACGGATAAAATTCTTTAAGGAACCCTTGGAACGTGCAAAAATAGTTGTTAATATCGACCATCATTACAGCAATAGCGGTTATGGTGATTTTTCTTATATAGATGACTTAGCATCTTCAGTTACTGAGATATTATTTGAGCTATTCGAATATCATAAATATCCAATTACCCGTGAAATTGCAATGTGTTTATATACGGGGATACTTACTGATACTGGGTCATTTAAGCAGGAGAATGCAACTGCAAAATGCCATTTTGTAGTATCAAGATTATTGCAGTTTCCGATTAAACCAAATAAGATCTATTCACAAATATATGAACAGTTCTCAATTAATCAATTTAAGATTCTACAAAAGGGTTTTCAAAATCTGGAACTTTATTTTGATGATTCCTTAGCGATGATGTATTTTGATCTTGATATGTATAAAGAGACTAACACAAAATATTGTGACTTAGCAGAATTTATTAATTTTATTAGACTTTTAAAGAATATTAAGATTGCCATTATATGCAAGCAATTAAATTCTGGTGAATTTAGAATTAGCCTCCGTTCGAAATCAGATATTGACGTTTCACAAATTGCAATACGTTTTGACGGCGGAGGTCACCCTCAAGCCGCTGCCTGTACAATTGGCGGCGAGATTGAAGAGGTGAAAGCTCTTTTACTTGAGACGATTGGAGAGTTCCTCCCTTGAAAACCTTAATAGGCTTTCTTGTAGTTGATAAACCAATCGGGTACAGTTCCTTTGCAGTTGTTAAGGAGCTAAAAAAAAAGTTACATTTAAATAAGGCCGGACATACCGGGACCTTAGACCCGTTTGCATCAGGGGTTCTTGTAGTTGCGTTAAATAAAGCTACGAAAGTCATTCAATTTCTAGATGAAGGGAAGAAGGAATACCTTGTAACAATGGAACTTGGAATTGAAACAGATACTCTTGATCACACAGGGAAAGTCCTGAGCGAGAGAGAAGTTGGAGAGGTATCGCACGAAGATATCAAAGAGATGCTTTCAACGTTTAGCGGTTCAATTGTACAGATTCCGCCTATCTTCTCAGCCAAGAAAATTAAAGGCCGGACAGCATATAAATATGCCCGGGAAGGTAAAGCGGTTGAACTTTCACCGATTAATGTAGAGATCTTTGAAATTAAACTTATCGAATATATTAAACCTTATCTTAAGGTTTTTATAAGATGTTCAAAAGGGACTTATATCCGTTCGATTGTTCGCGATCTCGGGAATCTTCTGAAGACAGGTGCGACAGCAACTGACCTTCGCAGGTTTTCATCCGGGAGATTTACCCTGGAAGATTCAATCTCTTTGAACGATTTAGAAACCTCTGATTGGAATAAAAAAATTATTCCACTCGAAATTGCTCTTTCTGGTTTTAAAAGACTTGACTTGCTTGAGGATTTTAAACTAAAAATAAAAAACGGTATCCCGCCCCAAGGGGATTGGTTTCTTAATAAACCGAGTGAAGCGGGAAAATATTTTGTCCTCCTGAAAGAGGAGTGCTTTATATTGTTAAATTACAACAAAATAGATTTTAAAATTCTCCGGGTGGTTGAATTTTAGATTTATTACCCTCTCCTGGAATTGTCGTTCCCCAGCGACATTTTCGGGTCTGGGCGAATTTTTAAAAAAGGGGAACATTATGTTGGAAAAAGATCAAAAAGAAAAGATTATCAAGAAGTTCCAATTGCACACCAATGACTCCGGTTCACCCGAGGTTCAGATTGCAATTCTAACTGAGAGGATAAAATCTTTAACAGAACATCTTAAGATTCATAAGAAAGACCACCATTCACGTGTTGGATTATTGAAGATGATAGGTCTTCGAAGACGGCAGTTGAAATATCTAAAGGAAAAAGATTCCAATCGATATAAAAATGTTGTCAGTTCATTAGGTTTAAGAAAATAACAATTATTCCACCCGGAGAAATTTTAATTTATGAAGAGAAAAGGAGAAAAAATGGAGAAATTTACAACTGAGATCAATGGTCACCCGCTGGAATTTGAAACAGGTTTTTTAGCAAAGCAAGCGGATGGTTCAATTATAGTAAGGTATCTTGATACAGTAATACTTGTAACTGCAGTAATGGGTAAGACTGAAAGACCGGATATCGATTTTTTCCCGCTGAGTGTTGAATTCAAGGAAAAAACTTTTGCTGCTGGCAAGATTCCCGGCGGATTTTTTAAACGCGAAGGTCGGCCAAGTGAACTGGAGATTTTATCGTCACGACTTGTTGACAGGTCACTACGACCCTTGTTTCCACAGGAATTAAGAAACGAAATTCAGATTATCGTTTCAGTTTTATCATATGATTCAAATGCTTTACCTGATGTTCTTGGTTTATCAGGAGCATCTGCAGCATTAATGATATCAGGGATTCCATTTGCAGGTCCGGTTGCTGCGGTTAGAATCGGCTACGATCAGGGTAATTATTTTATTAACCCGTCTTGGGAAGAAAAGAATTCTTTTGAATTGGATTTGATTGTTGCAGGTGGACTTAACTCAGTTACAATGATTGAAGGTTCAGGTGCCGCAGTTTCTGAAGATGTTGTTTTGGAGGCAGTTAATATTGCATCGAAAGAGATTAAGAAAATTTGTGAAACTCAACTTGCTCTAAAAGAAGCTTGTGCAAAACCACCAATTGAATATACACCTTTTGAAATGGATCCCCAGCTAATAGAAGAGATTAAACAAGCATTGGGAGACCAGCTTAAAGGAGTATTTGAGATTGAAGGTAAACTCAATCAGGAACAGAAAGAGAGAGATATATTAAAAACTTTGATTGATAAATTTGTTGATGAAGATGACAAGGAAAAGAAGAAGAAAATAAATCAAGTAACAAATGTTTTCAATGAAAGATTAAAAGATGAGATGAGACGTAGGATTTTTGATGAACACTTACGTCCGGATAATAGAAAAGCAGATGAGATTAGGGAGATTTATTCCGTAGTTGGTTTCTTGCCGCGAACCCATGGTTCCGCAGTTTTCCAGAGAGGCGAAACCCAGGCATTAGCAACCGTAACACTTGGTTCAGCTTTTGATGAACAGATAATAGATGGCCTTGATGAAGAGAAAAGGAGGAAGTTCCTTCTTCATTATAACTTCCCTCCATTCTCAGTTGGTGAAGCCCGACCTCTTCGTGGTCCGGGACGTAGAGAGATTGGTCACGGAGTATTAGCTAAGAAATCTCTTTCTTATATCATGCCTGATGAAGAAGAGTTTCCGTATACGGTAAGAATTGTTTCTGAAATTTTAGAATCAAATGGTTCTTCTTCAATGGCAACAGTTTGCGGTGGATGCCTTGCATTAATGGATGCAGGTGTTCCGATTAAAAAACCAGTTGCGGGTATTGCTCTCGGACTTATATTCTCTGATGACAAGTTTGAGATATTATCTGATATTGCAGGAATGGAAGATCATTTCGGTGATATGGACTTTAAAGTTGCGGGTACAGAAGATGGAATCACTGCTATTCAACTGGATATTAAAATTCAGGGTTTAACAATGGAGATTCTAAGCCGAGGTCTTGAACAAGCGAAACAAGGCCGGCTGCATATTCTTGGTAAAATGAGTGAAGCTCTTCCTCAAACCAGGGAAGCTCTTTCAGTTTTCGCACCAAAGATTCTTATTATGAGTGTTCCTAAGGAAAAGATAGGCGAAGTTATTGGACCAGGCGGCAGAGTAATAAAAGAGATGACAGCCCTGACAGAAGCAAATATAAACATTGATGATGATGGCAAGATTAAGATAAGCGGCCTTACTACTGAATCAATAGAGTCTGCTAAAGAAATGATTGAACGAATTGTGAAAGGCGTCAATGTCGGCGAAGTTTATGAGGGAGTAGTTGACAGAATTGAAGGTTATGGCTGCTTTGTAAGCCTCGCTCCAAATGTTGGTGCTCTTTTACATATCTCAGAACTTGAGCATGGCAGAACTGGAAATGTCACGGATGTTGTTAAGTTAGGGGAAAAGATACAAGTAAAAGTAATAGACGTTGATTCAGCGGGTAGGATTAAGGTAAGCCGAAAAGCCTTGATTGACAACCCAAATCCAGAAAAGAAAGACTATAAGAAGAACTATAATTCCTCACACAGGGATAATAAAAAGCATGGAAAAAACTTTAATAAATAAAGATAAAATTTTACTCCAGGTTGAAAAACTGGAGCATGCAAGAAATCTTTCTTTACCCAAATATATGACTGAAGATTCTTCAGGTTTTGATCTTTTAGCAGGAGTAGCTGATGATATTTTAATTCAACCCGGTGAACGCGCATTGGTTCCAACCGGGTTGAAGTTTATGATACCACACGGATTTGAAGGTCAGGTTCGACCTCGAAGCGGTCTTGCAGTTAAATTTGGTGTCACTGTTCTCAATACACCGGGGACGATTGATGCTGATTATAGGGGAGAAGTAAAGGTGATCCTTTATAATGCCGGTAAGGAAGAATTTACAGTTCATCGTGGAGATAGAATTGCTCAACTGGTAATTTCTCCTGTGCAGCAAGTTATTTTAAAAGAAGTGAAATCCGTATCTAAAACCTTGAGGAATGAAAATGGGTTTGGAAGTACAGGCAAGTAATAAGGTAATAATTGGAATTGATACTTCGACAGAATTTTTAAAACTTGGAATTGCAAAAGAGAATTTGATTATTTCCGAGTTACTTTTAAAAGTTAAAGATAGTCACACTCGCTACCTTCTTTCAGGCTTAAACTTCTTGTTAGTAAATAATAACTTAGTTAGAGAAGATGTGGATGGTTTTGGAATCGTTATTGGCCCAGGAAGTTTTACTGGATTAAGAATTGGCCTCGCGACTATAATGGGAATTATCTCTGCATGGAAAGTTCCGGCATATCCTGTTATGTCCGGAGATATCGCATGGCGGGCAAATTTGGGATTAATTGAAACTAAACACTTTTTTTATATTTTAGACGGCAAGAGAAAAGAATTATTTGTAATGCATTATGTGAAAGAGAAAAATAGTTTTAAACTTAAAGAAGATATTGTGGCATTAAACTATCAGGCAACCATTGATATAATTAAAAGTTACTATAAAGAAGGAGTTACTCTAATTGGAAATGGCATTAATATCTTACGTGAGTCAAAAATTAAATTACCTAAAAAAATAAAAATTATCGAAGGAAATGTAAATGGTTTCACTGGCGGGGATATTGCAAAGTTTACATTTGATGCCTCTGCTGGTCAAGCAGGGAAGATCGAACCACTCTATGTAAGAGACGCTGATATAAGAACTTAAAATCCTTCGAGGAGAGTTTAATGAAACAAAATAAAAAACCAATAACTCTATTCTTCCTGTTAATTTTTTTAATTTCAATCAGTCTCTCAGTTGCTGCAGATAATAATCTGGATTTATCAAAAGAGAAATTATATTCTGGTTCCCCGAAAAAAGACCCTATCCTTGCGTCATCTATATCATGGTACATCCCCGGCGGAGGTCAGTTTTATTCAGGTAATTTCAAGAAAGGAATGTTTTTCCTGACTACTGAAGCAGCATTGTTTATTACAACCTTAGGGCTTGTAACAAATTATTCCTATGATATTGGGAATGGTTTTTTAGTCGATGCAAAGGATGATGTTACTTTGAAGGATAAACAACTTGCCTGGGGGTTAGGAGGATTATTGTTAGGGTTACATATTTATAATATTGTCGATGCATATAAGACAGCAAAAAACTTTAATGATAAAATTGACAAAGAGATTATGGATCAGAATCTAAGGTATGTTTATCAAGACAGGAAAGACCCGTTTATTGCGGGGATACTATCCTGGAAAATGCCCGGACTGGGTCAGATATATACCAGGAAGTATTATCAGGGTTCTAAATTTATGCTTGGTTCAATTGTTTTAAAAATTTGGGGATTCTATATATATCAGGACCTCGAAGAGAAATATGGTGAGAAAAGCTTTGGTATTACCTGGAAAGAACTTTCAAACAATGACAAGAACCTTGTTTTAACCTATGGCATTTTTTATGTAACATTTGAAATAATAAATATCTTTGATGCGATTAATGCTTCAAAGGAATATAACGATAAACAAAAAAGATTATTGTCAAACAGGATAGAAAAAAACATTGTCATTGATGAGAAATCAAAGCAATTAAAATTAGTTTACACTTGGAAATTTTAATATGAAAATGAAATCAATAATAACATTCATCCTAGTTTTAGTTATTACTTTTCCTGCTTTGGCTTTAGATTTTAGTTATATTAGTTTTTCTTCAAATGATGATCGTCTCACAGTTGAGGTAGGTATAAAAAATGTATTTACAAAGGATGCTTTTGATTCACTTTTAAACGGTCAAGAGATTAAAATTTATCTTGATGTCACGATTTTTGAAAAAAGACCTATTATTGTTAATAAAAAGGTACAGAGTTCAAAAGAGAAAAATATAATTCAATATAATGTAATTATTCAGAAATACCATATTGTTGTAGGGAAGAAACCTTCAAACAGAGATGAATCATTTGAATCTGACCAGAAAAAATCAATTGAAAGTATCAGTAATTTTAAGAAGTTAGTAATCCTTAGTAAGGATGTAATCAATCCGAAAAAAGATTATATTATACATGTTAATGTTAAGGTTGTATCATTAAAAATGTCTCCTCCTTTAAGTTTTATTTTTGATCTCTTTTTTGATTTGAATTACTCTATCTCGAAGTCTTTCAACTACACAGGTTCGGAGTTACTTAAAAAGTATTTTAACTAAATAGGTATTCGATGCTTAAAACAAAAACCAGAACGATATTGTTAACAATTTTAACCATAATCATTCTGTCCATTTTTATTTTTTTCTTCATATTCATCCTTAAGAATCCCGGACTTTCAGAAGGGAACATCTCATTTATTTTTGTAATCAATGTTATAACAATTATTTTAATATTACTTTTATTATTGATTTTAGTTATCAAGAGTGTGATTCGATTAATTTATCAACGCCGTCAAAAGATTTTGGGTTCAAAGTTGAAGTTAAAGCTTGTTGCAGTTATGTTGATATTAGTAATTATCCCCACCCTGCCGACTTATTTTGTTGTAATCCCATTGATTAATAATGTTTTCGATGTTTGGAAACAGAAAAGAATTCAAGATACATTAAATAGTTCAATTGGTATAAGCAGGTCTTATTTACAGACGAGAGAGTCCTATCTAAAATTCCGGATTGAAACTTTTATTAGAGAGAAGAGATTGAATAGGAAGGTACGGGAGCTAAAAAATTCAGAGAAGACAGATTTAGTAAGGTCCTTAAATAGCATCAACATT
>DAOVMD010000277.1 GCA_030630935.1 Candidatus Mcinerneyibacteriota bacterium
AAACTGTCGACCTCTCCGATATTTAAAGTTTCGGGGCTCAATACCTTCACTTGCGTTGCGGTCTGATATCTCCCTATAGTTGGCTTCATTTATTTTGTTACCTCCATAAATGCAACTTCGGTGATGGGCTGTTAGCTATACTTTGCCCATATCGGACTCTAACCGATAAGAAATTACAAGCTTTGCTTGGCGCACGCAAATCATTATTCATTTTTCATTGTTCATTTTTCATTTTTACTTGCACAGTAATCGCTGTGCTCTTCATTATTACTTGAATTATTAAACAAATTATGATATAATCATTTATTAATTTTAAGGTGTTTTTATGGAAAATTTAATTATCTTTTCAATTATTTTAATACTTTACATAGTTTTTCTGATTATCTTAAGAGATAAGATCATCAATTCAGAGCATCCAATATTCATATTTTTAATCTTCTCATTTTTATCGATCTTATTTGGTAATTTCTTCGGTGGTATATTTACCTATCCGATTGCAATTTATATTTTCACGATTGTATATTTCTCATATTTCCTCAACTTGAAATACTCAATTACTTATCTTGGAATTATACTTTTAATTGAGGTATTGCCGAGGGGAATCATGGAATATAAGGAATCATTACTAGGATTTCAAAATCTTAATTGGAATAACCCATTTATATTTGTACTTATCTCAATCTCAACAATAATTATAGGTTCAATCTCCAGGAGATACCGTGAAAAGATTCAAGATGATTATGAAAGAATTTTCTCCGGTCGGATTGTCAATCCTGATTCACAGGGAAAAATTATTGAAAGATCCAGGAAAGAACTGAAAGATGAAACAGAACTTTCATTTGATAAGAATATAATGAATTTATTTACATCATTAAAAACTGCTCTTGATTTCACCGGTATCTTCCTTTTTCTTACTGATGATAATAGTTTACCGTCTGTAAGACTTCAAACTTACCTTAGTGATTTTGAAGATTCAATTGACCTTAATAATGAGATTAAACCTGGAACTAGCCCTTTAAGCTTCGTTCTAAAAGAAAAGATTCCGTTGATAATTCCCAGACTAAAAACTTCTTCAAGAGCTCTTGGTTATTATTTAAAGGATTTAAATATTAATAGCATCTTTGTTCTCCCAATTGTACATAAGAAACAACTGTTAGGAATGTTGGTCTGTGATTCAAAACAGAAAGACTTTTTCACTGAAGTTCATAAAGAAACGCTTACTCATTCAAGGGATTTAATAAAAGGCCTCATCCAAAACTCTTCATATTCTTCCAAATTGATTAATGAAGCGAAGGAATCAGAAATCCTCTATGAATTCATTAAAACTCTAAATGTTCCGATGGATTTAAATGATGTATTTAATGAGATAGGAATTTTCTTTAAGAGAATTCTCAGGAAGGATACTGAAGATAATCTCCCCTTAAGAATAATCGGGATATTCCTTGAAAATAAAAAGTATTATACAATAAAATACTCAGATGGAAGTTTTGATTTTGATATTACAAAATTAGAAAATAGAAATTATGAGATCCCTGAAGAAGGTATAATTCAGAATATTTTTGAGTTCAATAAACCTGTTTGCCGAAACTTAGATAAGAA
Source organism: Candidatus Mcinerneyibacteriota bacterium (assembly GCA_030630935.1). Taxonomy (GTDB): domain Bacteria; phylum AUK180; class AUK180; order JAQVHJ01; family JAQVHJ01; genus DAOVMD01. Next base: position 1,600 of record DAOVMD010000277.1, read on the forward strand.
TGAAAAAATTATTTTAAATCTTGAAAATATTGAAATGAATCATAGTGAGACTAAATCATTTCTTGCGTTGCCTTTAAAATTTCAAAAAGAGATGCTTGGAATTTTTATCATGGAATATCGGGAACCAGAATTATTCTCTGAATATGAAATCAAATTATTAGAAGTTGCCGGAGAGCATTGCGGAACAATTATAAAAAATATTACCTTATTTGAAAAGATGGAAGGGTTAGCACAATATGATGGATTAACCAATCTTCATAATCACAGGGTTTTTCAGGAAAAGCTCTCTGAGCGAATAAAAAGAGTTCTTCGTAATGATCGACCTTTATCTCTAATTATGCTTGATATTGACCACTTTAAAATATTTAATGACACGTATGGGCATTCAACCGGAGATGAAGTATTGAGAGCTGTCTCAAACGTTTTGAAAGAACAAATTAGGGATATTGATATCGCAGCAAGATACGGCGGTGAAGAATTTGTCTTAATCCTTGAAGAATTAAACAAGAAACAAGCTTTTGAAGTCGCTGAAAGAATTCGGTTTAAAATAGCAAACACTGATTTTTATCTAAATAATCAGCACTTGAAAATTACAATGTCCCTGGGGATTGCAGAATTTCCAAAAGATACCCTCGATAAAAAGGAATTGATTCAGATGGCTGATGCAGCTTTATATCAAGCAAAGGATAATGGGCGTAACCGTGTAGAAATTTATTTGAGAGGTTAAAATTTTATGAGAAAATTGATTCTTGCGTCAAGTTCACCACGAAGAAAAAAGATATTAACTGATTTAGGGTTACAATTTGAAGTAATCCCTCCTGAGATTTCCGAAGAAGTTAAGCCAAACGAAAGTCCAAAAGACTTTGCAATAAGATGCAGCACAGATAAAGCAAAGGAAGTTGCTAAAAAACATAATGGAATCATTATTTCTGCTGACACTATAGTTGTATTGGAAAATAAAATCATAGGAAAACCTAAAGATAAAGATGATGCAGTTCAGATTTTAAAAAGTCTCTCCGGTAAAAAACACCAGGTAATTACCGGCATTACTTTATTTGATTCAGAATCCCAAAAGTTAATATCTGATTTTGTTCAAACAGATGTTTGGATTACTAAACTTAATGATGATGATATTGAAAAATATATCAATACATTTGAACCAAGTGATAAGGCCGGGGCGTATGCTGCTCAGGGAAAAGGTGCAGTATTAGTTGAAAGAGTTGATGGCGATTTCTTCAATGTTGTAGGTTTACCTGTCTTTAAATTATATAAATTATTAAAAGAATTTAATATAGATTTATTAAAATACCCTGGCAATGCACAATAATGTTCAACTCCGCTTATTTTTGCACATCTCTAAAGTTCGGAATATTGGAGGATTTCTCAAATCATTAAAAATAATTTTTGGTATATTTATTGCACTATATTTAGTATAATGAAGGTGTTGTAATGAAAATAACTAAATTTTTATTAAGTATTTTAATTTTATTATTGCCGTTGACGGGTTTTTGCGCTGCCTTTAATAGTGTCTCGGGCTTAATTGAGATCCCAACAGCAGATACTTTAGACCATCTTGAATTTGAGCTTGGAGTGTCGCAAGCAATGGGTATGTCATCTGATCAGGAAGACTATTTAGGACCTGATTGGGTTGAAGAAGACGCAAAAGCAGGCTTGGGCTTAAAACTCCTTGGTGTTAACATGGAATTAGGGTTCACAATGTATTCCTGGCTCTATGATGAAGGCGGAGATTACGGAGTAGCACATATAAAAGTACGACTATTAAACGATCCAATGGATATTTTTATAAATCCAAGCCATCCCCGGAAATTTGTGGGTAGAGAACGTTTACTTCCCGCAATAGCTTTGGGTGTAAAGAATATTGGTGGTGACGGTTTAAAATATGTTAATGAGGTTGGATTAGAAGGAGATTCTCCTACTAATAATTCTTTTTACCTGGTTATGTCAAAGACTACTTTCAATTCATCCCGCACAAAATTCAAGGTTCACTTTGGAGCCGGAGCAAATGATTTCATGGGAACCGGCAGGAATAAATCTCCTGGAATCTTTTTCGGGTCTGAACTTCGGCTTAAACAGAATTCTAATATGCCGATTAGAATACTATTTGATTATTCAGGAAAACATTGGAACATCGGTGCTGATTGGACTAATTATTTTATAAAAATGAGTGTGGCTATCACAAGATTAGAAAATCTTAGGAAAAAAGACCAGGATGAAGGTTTAAATCCATTATTAAATTTTTCAATTAGTTTCACCAACCACACAATCAGAAATTCTCTTGCATACGACAAATTTTTAGGAAAAGAACCTTCTGCAGTTGCAACTCATATCCCTACTCCAACTCCAACTCCAACTCCTACACCACAACCAAAAGATATTTTGACCAAATTATTAGATAAAGATTTTGCTGCCGAAAGAACAAGTTCAGGTTTTACAATCTTAATTGATGACCTTACATTTAATAAAAACGGTACAATTACTAACTTTACGAAGAGAAAATTAGCTAGGTTAATTGAAATATTTAATATAGATTCTTCGATGGGAATTATAGTTGAAGGACATACAGATTCGATTGGGAATTTAAATGAGAAACTTCAATATTCTGAAACTCAAGCTAATTCAGTGAAATCGTACTTCTTGAAAAAAGTTGAGAACCCTTCAAGGATAATTTCAATTGGACTTGGGAATGCAAAACCCCTGGTTGATAAATATTCTTCTGATGCATACCGGATAAATAATAGAATTGAGATAGATATTGTGAAATCTGAATACTGGAGTTATGAGATTAGTAATCATAATGAACTTAGAAAAACTTTTATTGCTTCAATTAAAGCACCATCTCCAATTGCTACTCATGTCCCCACCCCAACTCCGGTCCCTGTCCCTGTGCCAACACCTATTCCGGTAGAACCTGAGCCTGAACCGACCCCGGTACCTATCCCTGTTCCTGTGCCGGTTGAACCTGAGCCTGAACCAACCCCAGTACCTGTCCCAGTGCCTGTACCGGTTGAGCCTGAGCCCGAACCAACACCTGTGCCTGTGCCAGTTCCTGTGCCGGTTGAACCTGAGCCCGAACCGACTCCTGACCCAACTCCTGCTCCTGTGGAAGATTCGAATCTTGAAAAGGCAAAGAAACTATTCGATACTGCTCTTGCCGCAGAGAATAGTGGAAATGTTGATACTGCAATTGAGAAATTCAAAGAAGTTGAAGATATGAATGTCTCCG
>DAOVMD010000341.1 GCA_030630935.1 Candidatus Mcinerneyibacteriota bacterium
GCGTCTACCAATTTCACCACTTCGGCATTTTTATAGGAGAAATTATAACATAAAAATAAAAGGTTGTCAATAATATTTTGGTTAACATAGTTAACCAAAATAGAGAGCAGACCCAGAACCCAGAAGTACCAGGTGCGGTACTTGGCGCAGCACGCACTTCGTTAGGGTATCTGGGCGCGGGATCAGTCGTTTTATAGATAAATTTATTGGAATACTTAATGCAAAAACATTATTGTCTTCAATCATGGTCAAGTATAACAAACCCTGCTTGCAGAGCTGACCTTTACTGAAGGTTAGTACTTTGAAAAGTATAATAATTAAATAGTTGTAAACCTAATCATGTCACCATATAACAAACCCTGCTTGCAGGGTCAAACTGGGGCGTGATGATGTTAATACTTCTATATAATTCCATGTATTATAAATACGCATAAGCAAAGGGGCTCGATGCCCCCATAGCAATGGGGTTTCACCCCCTTATTATTCAGTAAGAGTAAGAGTTAGAGTAAGAGACGTTATTGATAAGACACTCCCCGATTAGGGAACTTTAGAGGGACTTTAGAGGAACGGTGGTTACATTTTGTTGCAGTATTATGTTTACTTCAGGAAGGTTTCTGTTCATTATTTTTTGTTGTTTTCAAACATTTCATTCGGGAGGATTATTAATAATAATCAGGGCGCCCGGCCGGTCTCCCCTACTTTGTTTGGGAGATAATGCTTCGGTCTTCGAAGGGATAATTAAGAATCTTTGTTTTTTTTTGCGGCGTGTTCAGTACGGAGTCGGGAACTCTACGTAGTTCTTGATGTTCAGTGGTTAATATTTTTTTGCATTCAATCCAATCTTTAAGCAACAAATGATCTAAATCAGAGCATTGTATTCTCTAAAGCAAACCATTGTTCATTCTTAATTGTTCATTGTTAATTTTTACTTGCAGAGCGAAGCGAGGCTATAGTCCATTACGTGTCTTTTTAAAGTCTCCCGATACGCTTCTCTATCGCTTCACTATACGGGATCTCCTCTCTCCGTTCGTCGACCTGCTGAAGAATCAGTTTTTTTGGTTTTCTTTTCTTTTTGTTTTGTTTTTTGTTTTCTTGACAAAAAACTTAATTTATGTTAAAATTCATCATTGTTATTATAGAGTATATATATTATGGAGGTATTTATGGAATATATAATGATAGAAGATATTAGGAAGCATGAAGATCAGGAAGTTGAGCTTCGCGGCTGGTTATACAATAAGCGTTCAACCGGTAAATTACAATTTTTAATTATCAGAGATGGAACGGGTTTCATTCAATCAGTAATCTTCAAAGGTAATTTTTCTGAAGAACAATTTGATGAGATTGATAAATTAAATATTGAATCCTCAATTATTATCCGAGGTAAAGTTAAGGAAGATAAGCGTTCACCCATAGGTTTTGAGATTGATGTTCAGGATTTTGAAATTGTAAGCAAGGCAGATGATGATTATCCAATTCAGCTAAAGGAGCACGGTGCAGATTTCCTTCTTAATCACAGGCATCTTTGGCTTAGAACTCCAAAGCAGCATGCGATTATGCGGATTAGAGATGAAATTATACTCGCATCGCGAAATTTCTTTGACACCAGAGGTTTTACATTAATCGACACACCTCTTCTTTCCGGTAATGCTTGTGAAGGCACTTCAACTTTATTTGAGCTTGATTATTTCGGTCAAAAAGCATATCTTTCTCAATCCGGTCAGTTATATAATGAAGCAGCTGCACTTGCATTTGGAAAGGTTTATTGTTTTGGTCCCACTTTTCGAGCGGAGAAATCAAAGACCCGTCGGCATTTAACCGAGTTCTGGATGATTGAGCCTGAAGCTGCCTGGTATCATTTGGATGATGTAATGAAGCTCTCCGAAGACTATGTTTATCACCTTGTTCAGTCAGTTTTGAAAAACAGGCAGGTAGAACTAAAGATTTTAGAACGGGATATTTCGAAACTTGAAAAGATCCAGCTTCCCTTCCCACGACTGGAATATTCGGAAGTTCTGGAGAAGTTAAAGGAAATAGGTATTGATTTTGAATGGGGTAAGGATCTGGGTGCAGAAGAAGAGACGAAAATATCAGAATTATTTGACTCACCTCTTCTTATTCACAGGTATCCTGCAAAAGCGAAGGCATTTTACATGGAACCTGACCCGGAAGACTCTAACAAGGCATTATGCGTTGACATGCTTGCTCCGGAAGGTTATGGAGAGATTGTCGGAGGTTCTGAAAGAGTATATAAAATTGATGTCTTAAAAAGGCGGTTAAAGGAATTTGATCTACCTGAAGAAGCGTTCCAGTGGTATATTGACTTGAGACGATTTGGTTCAGTGCCCCATGGCGGGTTTGGATTGGGAATCGAAAGGACAGTTGCCTGGATCTGCGGTTTGAAGCATGTGCGCGAAGCAATTCCTTTTCCAAGAACAATCTCGAGACTATATCCATAAAATAATATCAATTGTAGAACTATACCGGATTATGGTTAAAAAGGAGAAGACCGATTGTGAGCGAAGAACAAAAATCGAATGAACCAAAGAAAAAACTACCATTGAAGGATAGGGTTCTTGGTGATGAGTGGCTGAACTGGGATGGAGATATCTCAGCAACTGATAAAAAACTTAAAGCAACTAAAAGATTATTTCTTGGTTTTGCACTCTTTGTATTATTCCTTATAAATATTTTTACATATTTTATTTTCTTTTTAATTTCACCACGAATAGATTCGATTCATCCAATGGTAACATTGATTTTACTAATTATTATAAGTCTCATTCTATTTCTTGCCTGGATTTGGTTTTTTATGATTGCATTTAGTATTTTAACAATGAAGAATTTCTTCTTCTTTTCAAGACATGTTCCCGGTAAGAAATTTATTCTATTGTATTTCTTATTACCTTATGTTCTTAAGTTAGGAAAAATATTTAAGATTTCAACTGATAAACTTCGACATTCTTTTGTAAAAGTAAATAACTCCTTGATTGAAATAGTAAATTTCAAAGCCCATAAACCCATTCTGATTCTTTTACCACGCTGCCTCAAAGCTTCTCTAATGAAAGAGCTCAAAGAATACGGGAAAGAGTTAGATTGTCCAGTTTATACTGCAACAGGAGGGAGTGTTGCTCGAAAGGTAATAAAGGATATCAAACCATCGGCAATCATTGCAATTGCCTGTGAACGGGATCTCGTAGCCGGGCTCAGTGATATTGGTCTTTTAATTCCGGTGCTTGCCTTCTCAAATGATAGACCTGAAGGACCATGTAAAAATACTATCATAGATTTGGAAAAAGTTAAGAGGGCAATAAAGTTATTCTCTGAAGGCAAGTTAAGTAAGGAGGTATTTTTAGATGACATTTGATATTGAAAAAGCTGAAGCACTCGTTAAAAGTAAAGTTAAAAATAAAAATTTAATTAAACATATGTATGCGGTTCAGCATTCTATGCGGAACCTTGCAAAAACCTTGAATGAAGATGAAAACTTATGGGAACTGGTTGGGTTAGTTCATGATATTGATTATGAAGAGACGAGTAAAAACCCCGCTGAACACGGGATAGTTGGAGCAAATATTCTTAAAGAAGCAGGATATTCAGATGACGTAACCTCTGCAGTTCTGGCACATGTAGGGAATGTTGAACGGGATACCAGGATTAAAAAAGAAATCTTCGCAGTCGATGGTTTAACAGGATTGATTGTGGCTTGTGCATTAATCCATCCTTCAAAATCCCTGGAACCAATTGATGTTAATTTTGTCCTTAAACGATTTAAAGAAAAAAGATTTGCAGCGGGAGCAAACAGGGATAGTATCAAATCATGTGAAGAATTGGGATTATCTTTAGAGAAATTTACAGAGATCACTCTTTGTGCAATCAAAAACATTTCTGATAAACTGGGATTGTAAAAATAGTTTCGCTTCGCTACACAAGTAAGAATTAACAATGAAAAATGAAGAATGAATAATGATTTTGCATTAGATATGACAATGCTCTTATTCATAGCAGGAGTTGGGGGTGAAACCCCAATGTTATGCGTAACGTCGATACTCTCCC
>DAOVMD010000035.1 GCA_030630935.1 Candidatus Mcinerneyibacteriota bacterium
AGTAAATGTAGCTGAGAAGGTAATTGAGAAGAAGGAGAGTGGTAATGACATAGTGGTTGTAATTTCAGCGATGGGCAATGAAACGGATCGTTTACTTTCGTATGCTTATAAATTTACAAAGCAACCGAATTCCCGTGAGTTAGATATGTTGATTTCCACAGGCGAGCAGCAGGCTGGGGCATTATTATCGATAGTTTTAAATTCAAAAGGTGTAGATACAATTTCTTTAACCGGTCATCAGATAGGTATTATTACGGATAATAATTTTAAAAATGCAAAGATACTAAAGATTAACGAGTTAAAATTACGGGAACATCTTAACAAGGGCCGCGTAGTAGTCGTCGCGGGATTTCAGGGTGTAAATCAATTTGAAGAGATTACCACGCTTGGTCGTGGAGGTTCAGATACCACAGCGGTTGCGCTTGGTGCAATATTGAAGGCAGATATATGTGAGATATATACAGATGTTGAGGGTATTTACTCTCTTGACCCTGAGTTGGATTCAGAATCACCGAAATTTAAGACCTTGACATACGATGAATTATTAGAGATAACATTTTCCGGAGCAAAAGTTGTGCATCCCCGCGCAGCTGAGTTAGCAAAGAAATTCAATATTCCCCTTATAATTAAATCCAGTTTTACATCTGATACCGGAACTATTATAGTTAAAGATGCTGATGGTTTGGATAGAGAAGAGATTTATGCAATTACTTTACATAAGAAAGAGGTTAGGGTAATTTTTGATGATATAAAATTTAAAAATTCCTTTTCAGAGTTTTTGAATGATTTGCGGAAACATGGAATAATTATAGAAAATATCACTTACGAAGTTTTAGGTGAACGTCCTCATGTTACGATTATTCTTGAGAATATAATCTGGGAGAAGTTAAAGGAGAAGTTAGAAAGTAACGAGCTTGATATAAGTTTCAGTAAATATATTGAGGAGGTTGATATTTCGACACTAACAATCCATGGTATTGGGATTAGTATTGAGAAGGAGATCTTCAATGAAGTATTAAATATATTGAGGAGTAAACAAGTAAATATTTTAAGTATCAACAAAGAGTCGAAGAAGTTAGAGATAATAATTTCATCCGGTAACTCTGAGGAGATAGTTAAACTTATTAATAGGAAATTAAATATTAAAGATGGACCCAAAAATTGAGATAAAGACATTAGAGAGTTTAAAGAAAGATGTATTACCCGGGGATAAATTTCGGATTATATCCAAGGTGATTTTAATTTCGGATGTCAAGAAAAAATGTGAGTTGAATTTTTCTTTGGTTGGGACTAATGTTAAGAAGGAGACTTTAAAGATTCCTTTAGAGAAGAAATCTGTTGAAATTATTCCGAACTCTGAAGAAGCAATTACATGGGAGATTAAATACCCTGACGATGCCAGGAGATTTAATTTTGGTGGTTACCTTCAGTGGTATCTTCCTGAGAATATGAAGAGCGGTATAATTTTTAAAAATTTATTTACTGCAGGAAGTGATTATAATTTATATATTAAAGATTCAAAGCCGGTTTTTGATGATGCGAAGAAAGACAAGGTTTCAAAGTTTTTTGTAGAGATTGAGAATGAAGAGATTGACAAGTTAGATTTAAATATCCGTATAATTATTCGGGATGAGAATGAAGACGAGATAATGTATCTTGAGAAAGATGTTACCATTAACTATCATCTTAAACTTTTATTTGATCTCGATATAACATTAAAGCATTTAACCAATTATCAATTTAAAGTGATTTGTTCTATCAAGAAACATAAAATCAAAGAGACCGAGTGGGAAGATATTTTTCCGATTATCAAGAAGAGAGATTTCCCTTTAAAGTTTGATTTACAGTTTCCGTATATTGAATATATACCTGGTCGTGAAGAGGAGCTTTATAAACAGAAGAATCAGGGATTCCAAATCAAAGATAATGAGGAATATCAAAATTTAAAAATCCTCAAGTTAACGACAGGTGATTATATTTATAAATTTAAGGGGATAGTAGTTTATGGTTTAAATTGGGACCAGGAACTTGAGAAGAACCCGATTTTATTTGAAGAGTTTCGTAATGAATTATTCAGTTATGTTTTCTTTATTAATCTACGGACAAAGGAGATTTTCCCGAAAGAGAAGAAGATCTGGGAAGCAAATAGTTTATTAATGGAATATTTTGGAAAGGTATTAAAGACAAAATTTTCCCAAGAAGTTCAGAAGCTTCAGATCTTTTTAAATAGGGTTGATATTCTTCAGGAGATAGTCAAGGAAGTTTTAATACTAACACAGGATCTGCTTGAAAGGAGTTTTATTACACCTCATGAATACAAAGTACTTTTTGATATGAAGAAGAACTATTATATTAACTATCTCTCTCTAAAGAATGATTCGGGGATTTTATCAGAAAAGGAAGAGAAGAAGATACATAGTTTAATAGATTTTATGGAGCGTGAGAAGACTTACTTAAGAAATTTATTTGTTGAATTGATAAAAAAATATAAGGGAATAATGGATAGATTATATCGAGTAGGGGATTATAATACGAATTTAGAGATTATTGGGATTCCGGAAGAGATGCATATTGTTCCGGATGAGACTTACCTGATTCGAAGTGAGATCATTAATAGTTCATTAAAGAATAACCTTTACTTCACGGTAAAAGTAGATTTACCAAAGGGGATAACCTTACTTTCTCCCAAGGAAGATATATTTCCATTTATTGCGTACAAATCAAATTTAGTAGAAATTAACAACTTCGAATTAAGGATAAAAACATCAGAGGTATTTTCTCATAAAGAAGATGAAAAAGTGAAAATTATTTTTAATCCTAAAATATTTAAATAAAGGTTTACCATGGACTTTGAACCCATCATACAGGAAATAATAACGCATCTACATGACATGCGTGGTACGAAGAAAGTACCGTTAATACCATATGGATTTCAGAAAGATAAGCAGCGATATGGATTATTAATTTCAAAATTATGTGAAGAGAAGAAAATCACTACCGGCGAGTTTACCAAATACATTAAAACGATTTCCATTTTTGAAATTGAGAAGGATAATATAAACTATAAAAAGTTAAAATCCGGTAAAGAAAAGATGTTCAAGATGAACACTCAAGTTTTATACTTAGTTTCAAATTCCCAGATTGAAGAAGATATCAAGAGGAATCCTGTTGAACTGACAAAATTACTTTTAGGTACTCCCTTGGCAAACCTTGCATTTGAGGGCGGGATTGATGATAGTTATCTTGATATTATGGCAACGGAAGAAGAAGCACAAAAATCTGAGATAAAGGGAATTCTATCAGCCGATTCGAAAGGATCAACTGAAGGTTTTGAGATTGATTCTATGTTAGATGATGTTTTATCGGAAGGTGGTGCTCTTGATGAAATTCCCGGTGAACCTGCACCCAAAGTACCTGCTGCTGATGAGTCGGGAACAGATGATAAACTTGAAGGTTCAGCGATTGATTCAAAGCTTGACGAGATTTTCTTTGAAGATGCTTCTGAGATCAAAGAAGAAAAACCTCCAACTAAGCCCGACGAACCCAAGAAAGAAGCAAAGATTGAAGGTGCATTATCTGATTTTGATTTTGATAAACCTATTAAGGATGATATTGAAAAGACTAGTGCAGTTGAACCAGAAAAACAAAAGGAACCGGAGCTTGAACCTGAGAAATTCGAAGATTTTTCGCTTGATGATTTTGAGTTTTCCGGAATTCCAGATGAGAAACCCAAATCCGAAGAACCGGAAAAAGCCCCGGTTATTCCTGAAACAAAAGTTGAAGAGACTCTTATTTATACACCAGACCAGGCAAAGAAACTGCGTGAAGAGATTCAGTTGGAAGAAGATAAGAAGCCGGCAGAACCTGTGATTGACATGAGTAAGGAACCTGTGATTGAAACCAAGGTTGATGAGACCCTTGTTTATACTCCGGACCAGGCTAAGAAACTACATGAAGATATCCTTCCGGAAGAAGATAAGAAACCGGAAGAACCTGTGATTGACTTGGGTCAGGAACCTGTGATTGAAAATAAGGTTGAAGAGACTCTAATTTATACACCTGACCAAGCAAAGAAACTACATGAAGATATCCTTCCTGAAGAAGATAAGAAACCGGAAGAGCCTGTGATTGACTTGGGACAGGAACCTGTGATTGAAAATAAGGTTGAAGAGACTCTAATTTATACACCTGACCAAGCAAAGAAACTAAGGGAAGAAGCTCTTCAAGAAGAGGATAAAAAGCCGGCGGAACCTGTGATTGACTTAGGTCAGGAACCAGTGATTGAAAATAAGGTTGAAGAGACTCTAATTTATACACCTGATCAAGCAAAGAAACTAAGGGAAGAAGCTCTTCAAGAAGAGGATAAGAAGCCGGAGGAGTCTCCTGTGATTGACTTAGTTCAGGAACCCGTAATTGATTTGAGTCCAGAACCTGTGATTGATCTGGGTCAGGAACCAGTGATTGAAGATAAGGTTGAAGAGACTCTAATTTATTCCCCTGATCAAGCAAAGAAACTAAGGGAAGAAGTTCTTCCGGAAGAAGATAAGAAACCTGAAGAATCTTCAGAACCTGGTGATAAGTTTGAGTTATTCAGCGATGCAGACCTGGAAGAAATTAATCTTGATGAGAATTTAATAGAACCTGTGAAGAGCGATCTTAATGAAGAAATAAAAACTGAAACCCCACCTGAGCCAGTTGAGATAAAGGATGAAGTTTTACCAATTACACCGGAAGATGATATGATGAAGTTTCAATCTTTTGATATCCCTGACGAAAAACCCGAAGAAAAGAAAGATAAGGAAGACACCTTTGTTTTAGAAGATGATGGTGGACCACAGGTATTCCAGGGAGTAGATGAGAAGAAGATTGCTTCTGACGAAACCATTGCTGTTACAGATCCTTCATCTATTTTGGATTCAGATGTTCTTCCTCAATTTGATCTCGAAACATCTGATTCAACGAGTGAAGAGACTTCCAAACCACCTGAGCCCATCATTACAGAATCCTTAACTGATGCAATATCCGGTCCCTCTTTAGAGCCGGATAAAAAAACGGAATCCGGTCCAAAAGAAGATATTGGCTTGGTTTCAAATGAAAATATTATGGATGAATTAAATAAAGATAAACCTTCTTCATCAAGTTTTCAAGGACCAGCTGGAGTTAAGAAGAAAGATAAAAAACCAATCTCCTCTGAGAAGAAGAAAGATAAAAAATCAATGTTTAAAACGAAAAAAGATAAAAAGAAACCACTATCTAAGAAGATTAGTAAAAAACCAAAAACTAAAAAGAAAGTCGCTCTTGAACGAAAATATAAACCCAAAAAGAAGAAAAAATCAAAACTTGTACCGATTATATTGGTTTCATTATTAATAGTTATTTTGGTTCTGTTTTTTGTTAGACCAAATATTAGTTTTTTGAATGAATCTTTATATCCATTATTCAATAAAATTTACGATCCATCACCATCTAAACCAGAGCCAGAACCAAAACCTGAACCAGAACCGAAACCTGAGCCAGAGCCTAAGCCCGAACCAGAACCGAAACCTGAGCCAGAGCCAAAGCCCGAACCAGAACCGAAACCTGAGCCAGAGCCAAAACCTGAACCAGAGCCGAAGCCCGAGCCAGAACCTAAGCCAGAGCCGGAGCCGAAACCTGAACCTGAACCTGAACCTGAGCCTAAGCCTGAGCCGGAACCGGAACCAGAACCGAAACCTGAAGTAACGGGAGATAAAATTTTTACGATTCAAATCGGAACTTATAAGAATGTAAAATATGCAAATGAAGAAGTCGCGGATTTGAAGAGGGACGGATTTGATGCTCATATAATAGAAGCAGATCTTGAGAATCTTGGCCATGTTTATAGAGTACGATTAGATGAGAGAATGACAAAGGAAGATGCAGCTGCGAAATTAAAAGAGATGCAAGCTAAAGGTTGGAAAGATATTTATATTTCTAAAATTAAACAATAAAACACGTCGAGGGTAACGCCAATGAAAAAGGATGAACTGATAATTTTTCAGAAAGACCTTGTTATTATAAGCATTGAAGGAGTAATGACTAATAAGAACATAGAGGATCTAGAGATTAAAATTGATAAAGATATTTTATCTGGAAAGAAAGGGATTATTATTGATTGCAGTAAATTAACTTTTGCTTCTCCGACGATTTTTAAGAGTTTAGTAGTCATAAATAATAAGGTAAAGAAGAACCATGGGATTTTAATTTTTGCACGCTTTGACGAAGAATTATTCAAGAACATCAAGACCTATGATTATTCCAATTCATTTTCGATGGCGAAGACTCTTGACAAAGCGATTGATCAAATTATGGGTAGTCGGAAAATAAAGGATGAAGAAGAAAGGATTAAATATCTAAATATGGAGATTGCAGTTTCGGGGAACATGGAGAATTTAGCAAAGATAAGAAAATTTATTACAGACGTAACAGTAAATTTGAGGTTATCAGAAGATGAAACCAATCTTTTTGTTTTAGCCGTTGATGAAGCAGCTGCAAATATCATGAAGTATGCATATAAAGGTAGTAATGTGAAGCATATGGTAATTCAAGCGAAATATGAATATCCCAAATTTACGATATTAATTGCAGATAATGGAGAAGAGTTTGATCCTACCGAAAAGAATCTTCCGGTTGGTCTTGATGAATATATTCGTGGCGGTCATAGTGGAGGTTTAGGGATTTTTATAATTGAACAGATTGTAGATAAGGTAAATCACTATTATATTCCCAGTCTTGGAAACCGATTAATTATGGAGAAGATAATTCAATAAATCCCTGGATATTTTATGAAGATACTGATTATAGATGATGAGAAGAGCATTCGAGATTCTTACCGAATGATACTTGAATATGAAGGTTATGAGATAGATGAAGCCGCTTCCGGAGTTAGGGCATTAAAGAAAATTAAAACAGGTTTATATAAAATTATCCTTCTTGATTTAATGCTTCCCGATATCGGGGGGATTGAAATCATGGAGCGGATTAAGAAAGAAGGGCTTGATGTAAATATAATTGTTATTACAGGCCATGGTAATGTCAAGGATGCTGTTGCTGCAATTAAGCTTGGGGCATTTAACTTCTTGGAAAAACCGATTGAGAAAAATAAACTCATATTAATTCTCCGAAATTTAGTAGATATAATTGAGCTGCGAGTTGAAAATAAAAACTTAAAATCTACGTTATATGATGATATTCAAATTATTGGTGAATCATCTAAAATTATTGAGATACTTGAAGTGATTAAAAAAATCGCTCCAAGTGATTCCAGTATTTTTATTCAAGGTGCGAATGGCACAGGAAAGGATTTAATTGCCAGGTCTATTCATTTCAATTCCAAGCGGAATAATAAACCTTTTGTCGAAGTTAATTGTGCTGCAATTCCTGATGAATTAATTGAATCGGAATTATTTGGTTATGAGCAAGGAGCATTTACCAATGCTTTAGCAAGGAAGAAGGGTAAGATTGAACTTGCTAATGGAGGAACTTTATTTCTTGATGAGATAGGAGATATGTCTTTATTGACTCAAGCTAAAGTTTTGAGAGTTCTTCAATTCGGTGAATTTGAAAGAGTCGGTGGTGTGGAGAAAATTCGAGTTGATATTAGAATAGTTGCAGCCACGAATAAGGATATAAGGAAAGCGATCAAGAATAAAAAATTTAGGGAAGACCTCTATTTCAGGTTGAATGTTATCCCGATTTTTGTTCCTACTTTAAAAGAAAGAAAAACGGATATCCCCATTTTAGTGGAACATTTCTCCGAAGGATTCTTTAAAAAGAATGCAATTAAAAAGAAGAGATTTTCAAAAGAAGTTATAGAAAAAATGCTAACTTATAGTTGGCCTGGTAATATCAGAGAATTACGGAATATTGTAGAACGTCTGATTATAATGTCTGATTCTAAATTAATCTCAATGAATGATTTTAAAAAATACAGTATGTTATATGACTCAGAAAATTCTGAGATTATAGATAAGGATCTTACCTTGAAGGAATATTCCTTATTATGTGAAAAACAATTCATACTTCAGAAGCTTGAAGAAGCTAATTGGAATATTTCCCGTGCTTCAAAGCTTTTAGGAGTTCAAAGACCAAACCTGTACAAGAAACTTGAGCAACTTGATATAAGGATAAAAAAATAATGTTTGGTTTAAAAAATGAGAATAACCAGATTTTCACTTATGCAGAACCGTTTATTTTAGTGAATTTTATTTTAAATAATATTAAGTTTTTTAAAACCTGTATTGATCTGGGAACTGGGTCCGGATCAATTCTGTTTTTATTAAATAAACTATTTTCTAATGCAAGATATTTTGGGTTGGAACTGGTTGATGATTTTCTTGATTCTGCGATTAATTATAAGGATGATTTAGCAATTAGGAATATTGATTTTATAAAAGGTGATATTTTAGAATCATCAAACTTATTTAAGGAATCGAGTTTTGACCTTGTTACTTTCAATCCCCCGTATTATGGTATGAAAGAAGGGAGACTTCCTCAAGATAAGAAAAGATTATTACAGAGATTTGAGGTAAAAGCAACTTTAAATGATTTCCTTAAGGCATCCAATTATTTAGTTAAACCATCAGGGCGTGTATTTTTTATTTATCCTTCTGAAAAGATTAATAAAGTCCGGAAATTAGTTGAGTTGAATAGTTTTTATATTACATCAATTCAGAGATTTTATCATAATAGAATTTCGAAAAGTACGCTAACAGTATTTCAGCTTGAGAAATCTGAGCGTGAAACGAATTATTTAGAAGATTTAATTAGGAACTCAAAAACTTATAAACAATTATATCAATTATTTTTTAGATTAAATCAGGAGATGAAATAAATGAAAACGATTATACCTGTTGCAGGAGTAGGAACACGTCTACGCCCCCATACTCATACCGTTCCCAAGGTATTGATTTCAGTTGCCGGTAAACCTATTTTAGGGCATATTCTCGATGAGTTAAAGGAGAATGGTCTGGATGATATCATTTTAATAACCGGGTATAAAGGTTATAAAGTTGAGGAATACATAAAAGAAAATTATCAAGATTTAAATGTTGAATTTGTAGTTCAGGAGCAGAGAGAGGGTCTTGGTCATGCGATTTACCTTGCACGGGATTTCATAAAACCTGATGATGATATTCTTATAATCCTCGGTGATACAATTTTTGAGACTGAGTTTACGTTTTTAAAGGAGGGCATTTCAGTAATTGGTGTGCAGGAAGTATCTGATCCGAAAAGATTCGGGGTAGTGGAACTGAAACAGGATTTTATCTCCAACTTTGTAGAGAAACCGGATACACCCATTTCAAATTTAGCGATTGTTGGGATATATTATTTGAAAGAAGGTCAGGAACTATTCAATCAATTATCTAATTTAATTGATAATAACATCCGCACAAAAGGTGAGTACCAGCTTACAGACGCTCTTCAGGGTATGTTAAAAGCAGGGTGTAAAATGAAGACGTTTAATATTTCAGGGTGGTATGATTGTGGAAAACCTGAGACCTTATTAAGTACGAATAAGGTCCTTCTTCAAAAGCATTCTACAAAAAGGGAATTAGATGGCGTGATTATTATAAATCCATGTTATATTCCTGAATCCGCAGAAATTAAGAATTCAATAATTGGACCGAATGTTTCAGTAGGTGAGAATGTTGTGATTGAAAATTCAATAATTCAGAATTCAATTTTGAATAATAACTCAGTTGTTAAAGATATTTTATTAGATAATTCTTTGATAGGTGAAAATGCTTTTGCTGAAGGTTTTCATTATAATTTAAATGTCGGGGATTCTTCCGAACTCCGATTTTAAGAGGAGTATACTATGCGAGTTTATGATATCATCTTCAAGAAACGAGAAGGTCAGCCATTAACGAAGGAAGAGATAAAGTTTATAATTGAAGGATATACAATCGGAGAAATCCCTGATTATCAGATCGCTGCGTTTTTAATGGCGAGTTTTTTGAAGGAATTATCCTATGAAGAGACTAAAAACCTGACTAAAGCAATGTTAGAGTCAGGGGATATTTATGATTTATCAGATGTTGATGGGATTAAGGTTGATAAGCATTCAACTGGTGGAGTGGGGGATAAGGTTAGTATTCCATTAGCGCCTCTTGTTGCATCGCTGGGGGTTCCGGTTCCTATGATGTCAGGGAGAGGTTTAGGGCATACCGGTGGAACCCTTGATAAATTAGAATCCATTCCTGGGTTTACGACAAATCTTTCATTTGAACAATTTATTGATTCCCTGAAAAGAATCAATGTTGCAATGATTGGACAGTCGAAACGAATTGCACCTGCAGATAAAAAGTTATACGCCCTTCGAGATGTAACAGCCACAGTTGATAATATATCATTGATTACTGCAAGTATTATGTGTAAAAAGATTGCTGAGGGTGCAGATGCTTATGTTTTTGATGTGAAAGTAGGTAAAGGTGCTTTTATGAGATCTATTCGGAATGCAAAACAGCTGGCGAGTTCGTTAATTAATATTGCTGAATTATTTGGGAAGAAAGCCCGTGCGATTATTTCCAATATGGATCAACCTCTTGGGAATAAAATTGGTAATGCACTTGAAATTGAGGAATCAATTGAATTATTAAAGGGTCATGGCCCGAAGGATTTACTTGAAGTTGTCAGGGAACTTGGCGGGATCATGCTTTTCCTCGGTGATAAAGCTGATTCACCTGTAACCGGGAAAGAGAAGATTAGTGATGCAATCTCGTCGGGAATGGGATTAAAGAAATTCATTAAGATGGTGGAAAATCAAAATGGTGATATTCGAGTAGTTGATGAACCCGGGAAATATCTTCCACAAGCAGAATATACTTATGAAGTTAAAGCTGAATCAGATGGCTGGATAAAAGAACTTAATGCGAAATCAATTGGGATTTCAGCGTTAATCTTAGGTGCTGGCCGTGAGAATAAGGAGTCGGTTATTGACCCGGGAGTGGGAGTAATTCTTAAGAAAAAGATTGGTGATAAGGTCATGAAAAATGAAACCATTGCAGAACTTAAGTATAATAATGATGAGAAATTAGAAGAGGCAGTCGAGCGATTTAACAGAGCTGTTGTGATCTCTGAGAAATCAGTGGCAAAATACCAGTTGATTTTTGATAGAATTTAAATATGATACTCCCGGACGATTTTAATTTAGAGTCATATTATTACAACATCCCGGAAGATAAAATTGCAAAATATCCAACTCAACAACGAAGTAAATCAAACTTACTTGTCCTGGAAAAAGAAACCGGGAATTTAACCAAATCAACTTTTTCAGATATCATTAAATATCTCAAACCGGATGATTTATTAATACTAAACGATACCCGTGTAATCAAGGCTCGGTTAAAGGGGATAAAGAAGGGGACAAATGCGAATATCGAGTTTTTAGTACTCCAGGAACTTGATAGCAATATTTGGAGGTGTTTAGCAAAACCTTCCAAGCGTTTGAAACTTGGGACAGAGATTGATTTTTTTGATAAATTAAAGGCAGAGGTTATTAGGAAAAATACCGATGGAAGTGTAAATATCAAATTTATTATTCATTCAAAACAAAGTTTTTTTGAGATCCTTGATGAGATTGGCGAGGTACCGATTCCACCATATTTAAAAAGACCCAGTGAAGATATTGATAATGAAAGATACCAGACAATTTATGCACGGGAATTTGGTGCGGTTGCTGCTCCTACAGCAGGTTTACATTTTGATGATGAAACAATTTCAAGAATTAAGGAGTTAGGAGTTCAAATTCAATTTATCACCTTACATACCGGTTATGGGACATTTAAACCTATCGAGAGTCAGGATATTCGGGCTCACCCCATTCATTCAGAGAAGTTTCATCTTACAAAGGAGACTTATAATGCTCTAACAAATGCAAAAGCTCACAATCGACGGATTATACCAATTGGTACTACATCAATGAGAGTAATAGAATATATTTTCCAAAATGAAGATTTCCCAGACCTTGCAGGGGATTGTGATTTGTATATTTATCCCGGTTTTAATTTTCAAATTTCGAAGGGTTTACTAACAAATTTCCACCTTCCATATTCATCTTTATTAGTCCTCGTCTCAGCATTCGCAGGTAAAAATAATATTCAAAAAGCATATAAATACGCACTTGAAAATAATTTCAGGTTTTTTTCATATGGTGATTCAATGTTAATAATTTAGGAGGTTGATGATGAAATGTGAAAATTACGACAATAATATGAAAAATTGCAATTGTTCCTATGAGCCTTGTTCAAGAAAGGGTAAGTGCTGTGAATGTATTGTATATCATAGATCACTGGGGGAGCTCCCGGCATGTTATTTTTCTGATAAGGTTGAGAAAACTTATGATAGATCTATTAGTAGGTTTATTAAAGAGAATTCATAAATCTTTAAAAAAATGGTTGTTCTCCATTTTAGTAGGGGCACGGCATGCCGTGCCCGTTCTTTACCCTATAATTGAGATAAATTATCTTATAAAATCGTTTACGATCTTTTGAAAAAATAGTAGGGGCGACCGGCCGGGCGCCCTGATCAAGTGGATTTAATCCTCCCAAATGAATACAATAAAAATAATAAATTTTAAATATAAATTCGAATATAAAAAATGTTTTTAAAACAATATCCGGGGTAAAATTTTTAAGTCTTTATGGGATACTTATTTCAAATGATAAGGGCGCCCGGCCGGTCGCCCCTACTGGACATTTCAAATATCTTCATTGTTTTC
>DAOVMD010000222.1 GCA_030630935.1 Candidatus Mcinerneyibacteriota bacterium
GGTCAAGCTTTTCAGAATTTTGTTCAGCAGGAAGATATTTTCTGCTTGAATAAATTGAATTAAGTTTGTAAAAGAAATTAAAAAGCTCCAAAACTTTCCTTTTATTTCCATCTTTTGTAACTTTGTTGAGCACAATTAGTGCGCCAGGATTAAAGGGCAGGGTTAGTACAGAAGTTGTTTTTAAGAATTTATTTATTTTCTGCCTCTTCTTTAATTTCTCAAAATCCTTATATTTTTTGACTTTTAAAATAATACTGTTAAATAAGTCATCGTTGGATAGATCTTTTGGTACCTTTACTTTTAATGTTTTTATCCAATATCTCAATAACTGATTTTCAATTTCATTGAGATCAAATTCCTTTATTTTAATTTTGGAAATACTAAGTAACTTATATATAATAGCTTTTTGTAAAAGTGAGCGTTTATAGATGTTTTTAAAATTCAAACCTAAGATCTTTCCACACTTCAAGAAATCTTTTCTATCAAGGTTTTTTAGTAATTTAATAATCATAATTTATCCGAAACTCATTTATTAAGAGAGTAGATAGTATTGAAGTTTCTTCTTTTAATATTCCAGAATGCATCCTTTTTTTCAATAGGTTTAAATGCTGAAGCTATCTCAATTGAATATGATGATAATTTTGGATTGCCAAGATAATGGAAGTCGTCAATATGCTTCTTAATTAAATTCTTTACTCCCTCACTACCATAATGTAAAACTTTACCAGGGAAGACTAAAACTAAACCCCCTGCATTCATTTCCTTATTCCAAATTCCATAGCCGGTTCCAAGTTTATCATTGGAATTATCTTCATACGTGATAGTGTCCTTTTCAACCACTGAAAGGTAAAACATAAAATCAAGAAGCTTTTTTCGATGGAAATTTTGAGCAAATAACTCATTTAATTCCCTATCAGGTTTTGCTTCATTTTCAAGCAGGCGTTTAAAAGATTTAAATTTATGAGAGTCCATATGATAATGATTAATTATTGAAGTTACACCTTGAAGTCTGAGAAACTTTACATAAGCTAAAGGTTCGCCAACTAATTTTTTATCTGAGATTTTTTTAAACCTAACTAATGTTTCAAAGCCTCGGGTTGCCAATGGTGCAATCAAAGTCCCATTGGTTTTCAATTGATCAACCCATCTTCTGGATATGTCGGTACATGCGCATGTTACAATGACAGAATTGTATGGAGCATAGGTCGGCTCACAAAAACCTCCATCCTTATTAACCATTACTATTTTTTCATAACCGGCACGAGCTAAATTATCCTTTGCAGTTCTGAAAATCCCCCGATCAATTTCCATTGTTACTAAGTTTTGCTGTTGCTGCAAAATCTCTGCTAAAATCGCAGCATTGTATCCGCTTCCGGTTCCAATCTCAAGAATTTTCATCCCTGTTACAATACTACCGGCATCAATCATCATTGCCATTAAAGAAGGTTGTGAAGTGGTTGTATGTATCTCATCTTCTTTAATTGCAACAACTAAAGGTTTATCTACATAGATTTTTTTTAACGTTTCATGCTGCGGGTCGGCGTAGTCAATCTCATCCTCTTCCCAGCGTCCATTTTCCAAGGTAAATAATGAGGGGACAAAGAGATGTCTTTTGACTTTTTTAAATGCATCTAAATAGCGATGTCTTTCCAGGTATCCCTTATGCTGAACCTCTCTAATCATTTTATTATTTAAAAATTCAATGCTTCTTTCCGTAACACTCATACTATGTCCTTTTTTATTATTATAAATGATTTTTCTTGAAAATTCAAGTATATTTTTTGAAAATTGAGAAAAAAGTGAAAAAAGAGATTTAGCTCTAATGTGAAGAGCCTCGGGTATTGTGATTGCGCATCATAGATCTAGTGAAGCGTCGAAACCCCCGAAAGGTTAATTTTTTCAATGTCGCGATTTCGTATATACGAAATCGCGACATTGACATTGCCATAGAGAATATAAGATTAATGGTTGAAATACTAATGTGTAGTTTTATAGATATAAAATGCTCAATACCAATCTTTTATTATTATAAAAAATACTTGAAAAAGCTGCTAATACAATGTATAATTAGCGTTAAAAGGAGTATACATGAAAATAGATTTTTATTATAATGGTCCAATCCAGGATTTTAAATCACTCAAAGATACTTTGAAGAGACTCTTAAAGGAATTAGTACCAAATTTTGAGATCAGTTATTTATTAATTAAAGATGATGCATCAGCAAAGAAATTCCGTGTGCCCGGTATTCCCACGATTAAATTTAACGGTCGTGATATTGATACTGAAAGGCGTAATGAGCGAACATATTCATCGTCACCCAGGAAGTATCATAATAAGGATGGACATATTCTGGATTCACCGCCTGAAGAGATGATCCTTGAAGCAATTAAGGAGTATGTAAAAGATTCAGAGACTTTTCATATTGAGGTAAAAGGAGTCAAGAAAGGAGATACACCTATTTGTTAAAGGAAGTAAATAAGATGAATAAATCTGAAGATTGTGTTTCACCTCATTCTCATTTGATTCCGTCTGGAGATCGAGCTGCTAAGAAACGCGGTTTGATATTAAGTATCCTAATTACATTTGTAATAATGCTGCTTGAAGTTGTAGGCGGTATATTGACAAAGAGTCTTGCATTAATCTCTGATGCCGGTCATATGCTGACACATTTCGTAGCTTTGGGAATAAGTTTATTTGCAATTATAATAGCTGAGAAACCACCAACATCCCGAAAAACCTTCGGGTATTTAAGGTATGAGATTTTGGCCGCCTTATTCAATTCAATTTTTTTATTTGCATTAACTGCTTATATTCTTTACGAAGCTTATGAACGGATTTTAAATCCTGAATCAATTAAAGGTTTTGAGATGTTTATCGTGGCGTTATTAGGGCTTATTGCAAATATCTCTTCAGGTATAATTTTGTTTAAGGTTTCACATGGTGACTTAAATATTCGGAGTGCGTTTCTGCATATGATAGGAGATACTGTATCATCAGTAGGAGTTGTAATTGCTGCAATAATAATTCATTTCACTAACTTTAATATTTTAGATCCAATAATCAGTGTTGTAATCGCGGTGTTAATTGCGGTTTGGGGGATAAAACTTTTTAATGAGGCGGTTAATATTTTGATGCAGGGAATTCCAAAAGAAATTAAAATTGAGAATGTTGAAGAAGCAATCAGGGGAATTCCACAAGTGGAAGAAGTTCACGATACTCATATTTGGGCAATCTCTTCAAAGATGTTTGTTTTAACAGCGCATTTAATTGTTAATGATATGAATGTTTCAGATACGGAGAAATTATTAAAAACTATCAATACAAAATTACTTGACGAATTTGAGATATTTCATACAACAATTCAATTTGAAACCAGGGGAAAGAAGGACTTTAAACTCGATGATAAAAAGGTTTAATTAAAGTGAGAAAATCAAAAGGAAGCAGATGGATGAGTTGGTTTTTAGCAGGAAGTTTTTCTTTCTTAATTATTCTTACATTTTATATGGTCGGGAGACAATTAGTGAGATATATAAAATACCATAGTCCAATTACCTCAATTTATATTACTCCTGATTCAGAGAATATCTATGTTTCAATTAGATATCATGCCCGGACTTATTTGTTCTTTTCAGAAGATCAGGGCGAGAGCTGGAAGAATATTACACCAGAGTATTTTTTTCTGAAACAGAATAAGATAAATGATATCCTTTTTATCTTCGGGAAAGAAGGTTTTCCAGGATTCATTGGTTTAATAACCCAGAACTCATTTTTTATTTCAAATAATTTTGGAAACGATTGGGAAAGGAACATTTTTCAGAATGAGATCAAGGTCTTTTTGGTCCGGCAGAATCCATTTCAGCTAAATGAATTTTTATTAGCGTCTTTTGATGGAATTTACTTTACAAATAACTATGGTAAGGACCTTCGTCATATTACGGAAGGTTTTAAGCATCAGGATTCAGATGTAAGTTTTTATATCAAGGACCTGGAGTTTTCAGGAACCCCAGGAGTGATTTATTTTGTTTCTTACGATTCATTATTCAAGAGTTCGAATAGCGGTTTTTCCTGGATGAAGATTCCATCCTCAAGGAGATTTTATTATCAGTTGGAGATTGATTCAAAAAATAAAAAGCATCTTTTTGTCGGGATCTCTAATGGTGGAATCTTAGAGACTGAGAATAGCGGATATACCTGGGAATACCTCGATGACCGTCTTCCAATTGCTTATAAGAAAAATATTAGATGCTTCTTCCTGAAAATTAATCCTTATGATAGTGATTTAATTTTTGCTTCCGTTGAATCGGAAGATGATATCCCGGTTAATCTCAGGAGTGTAGATGGCGGGGAGACTTGGGAACGTTTGGAATTACAAGAGAAGTTCGATCCAAATACAATAATGATATTTGGAAAGAGTAGCAATATTTATGTAGGAACTGCTTCAGGTAAGTTGTTCCTTTCAAAAGATAAGGGAACTACCTGGCGTCAATTAAAATTTAAAATAGAGAGGCTAATAAAATGAAAAGAAAGATTAAAGCAATTTTCTTTGATGCAGGAAATACCATCCTCTTCATTAATTTTAAAGTAATTAAGAAAATACTTGAGGAGAATGGAATAAAAACTTCATTGACAGATCTAAAAGAATCCGAACTGAAATGGAGAACTTCTTTGGAGGAGAATATTGAAGAGTTTCAACATCTTAAGGATAAGGAAATGTTACCATTTTATTTCTCTCTAATTATCAAAGCCATGAGTCTGGATAAGGATACTGAGGAACTGGTGGTTTCTGAAATAATTAAGAGACATAAGAAAAAAATGCTCTGGTCAATTTTCCCCAGCTCTGTTTATAAAGTAATAAAAGAGCTCAGGAAACGTGATTACCTGGTCGGAATAATCTCAAATTCTGATGGTCGTTTAGTAAACCAGTTAAAGAGCATGAAGATTTGGGAACTATTTGATACAGTGGTTGATTCAAGGGAAGTTGGAGTTGAGAAACCGGACCCGGAGATATTTGAGATTGCATTAAATAGATTAAAAGTTGATCCTGAAGAAGCAATTTATATCGGGGATATCTATTCGATTGATATTAAACCGGCACAAAGAATTGGGATGAAAGCTATCCTTTTTGATCCGGGTGATTTCTTCGGGCATTTACATTGCCCCAGGATAAAAAGAATTAAAGACGTTTTTGATTTCCTGGAATAGTTTAAATAATTTAATGGAGGTACGAAATCATGAATGATTCATTTAGAAAAGTCTTCCTTATTTTAATTTTTTGTGGTACTATAATCATGTCGATAACTGTATTATGGTTATATAGATTAGAATTAACTTCTTTAAGAATAAACGAAGAGAGAATTGAAAAAATTAAATGTATAGATGAAATTGAACTTCAATCCTTTAAAATGTTCTTTAATATGAGAAGAAACTATCCTTTGGGTTATATTATTTTAGCATTTACTGTCGGGCTTAATTTTACTTGGTTATTTTTTACTTTTTATCAAAAAAAATGTCCCAACTGTCATAAATGGGTTTCAAAAGAAACAATTTATTGCGGCTTTTGTAAACAAGATTTAAAATCTCAAAGATCAAAGGAACCATTAAACCCGGGTTAGATTGTTGTATCCTGTTCAAGCAACAAAGTTGCTTGAGAATAGGATTAACGGGATGAAAAAATAGCTTCGCTTGACGCAAGCTAGATCTTGCTTCGCTGCAATGCGCCTTGCAAGTAAGAATGAAGAATAAATAATTAAAGGTTATTGGCAAGATAAAAGGAGACCGGAAAATGGTTGACTTTTATTAATACAATTCAATATTAATATAC
>DAOVMD010000163.1 GCA_030630935.1 Candidatus Mcinerneyibacteriota bacterium
GAGTATGAGTAAGAAACGTCTGAGATAAAAACTCCCCGATTAGGGGAGCAAACTCAAACTGATTACTCAAACTGTTGTTTGCAGAGCAAACAATGCCCCTACACCGTTTGGGATACAATTCTTTGGTTTTCGAATGAATACATTTTTTTCTCTTTATTTTTTTATTTTTCTCTGCGTCCGGAGTTTATCCTGAATCCAAGCGAAGCGCGTGGTTTAGGGCGTCCGGAGGTTACCCCGTTTTTTCGGGATGGTGAAATGTTTTTCTTTTTTTATTTTTGTTTTTTTCCCAAGCAATAAAGTTGCTTGAGGAACGCATCTTTTTGTGAAGAGGTTACGCCTTTTCTGGAGTATCGGGCGAGGATGAAGGTATTGACGATATGTTTGAGTTCTTCTGATTGTTCGGTAAATATCTGTTTAAGTTTCATTAGCGTTTCATCGGGGGTTAATTTTTCGTATGTGAACGGTTTTTTTCTGACTACATCTTTCAAGAAAGTATGGTAATTTCTAATTACCTCGACCGAGTCAGCATTTCTATATTCAATTGAGAATTCGAGTTTCTTTTTGAAGAATATTTTCTTTCTATATTTAAAGATGATTAGTCCTGTTAAGACGATTATAATAAGTACAATATTATTTTTTATAAAGTTTCCGACCGATACGAAGAACCTTGAGATCATGACTCCTGTTCTTTTCGGAATTAGTATTTGCGGGTCAATATTAAATATTTTATCTAATAATATTCTCAACCTTGAAATCATGTTCAGGTCACCTGATCTTTGGTAGAACCCTGGCGGGGTTGGGTCAAACGTAACCCAAGCGAAGTCCGTAAAAAAAATCTCCACCCATGCATGTGCATTATACTCACGAATTTGTATCTCACCCTCCTGCCAATTATATTCCCCGCCTGCATATCCGGTAACTACTCTTGCCGGGACATTAATAATTCTACACATTACAACCATTGCCGTCGCGAATTGTTCACAATACCCACCTTCCATATTAAAGATAAAATAATCGACTACATCATCCACATCATCCTGGCTCCCTGCAGTTGTATCGAGTGTATATTTATAATTTGTTAACAGGTACTCCTGAATTGCCAGGACCTTCTCATAACTTGATTCCTTTCCTTCAACAATCTCAAAGGTTTTCTCCCGCAATCTTTCCGGGATATCCGGCAGCTGAACATAGGCATTTAAACTCCCTCTAATCTTAACTTCCCCGTCATCCTTCAGCTTATCATAATTAAAATCCTTCACGTACGATACTACGGAGTACTTAACTCCAGGATTAAGTGTAGTATATAACCAGATGTTCCCCAGTTTAGTTTTCCTAATAGAAGGATACCCAATCCTAACCACCCCAATTTTATAAGCCCCGAAAACCACATTAGGCTGCGGCGCTATGATCGTGAACGTTTGTTTAACCAGGACCTCATTATAAAGTTCCGACAGTTTCTCATCTGCAGTCCTGAAAATTACGGAGTATTCATTATACCTGTTCAAAGTTGAATATTTTATTATCCTTTTCATTCCATCGGATATCTCCCAACCCTGCCCGGTATATTGGTCATACACCAGACCCCTGATATACTTTGACCTCTGAAAATCCCCGGTCTCAACCAGCATCACAATTCTATCCGATAGTTCTGTCCTGGCAAATGAAATGTTAAAGTCTTCGGAGAACCCTGAATAATTAACCCTTGCATTCTGCTGATCCTGTTGAAAATACTTAATTATATCATCATTAATTGAGAACCTGAGCCTGATTGAAGATTCGTTCCAGAACTGTGGAATTGTGATATAAAGAATTATTGCGAATAAGAACAAAATCACATCGAGCGAAATAATCTTTACCAGCAGTGACTTCGTCAAGAATTTCAGGTTAATAATCTTCTGATACCCGTCCAGTTTCTTAATCTCTGAATTAGACAGGAGCATCAACTGACTCAGGAAAAAGATCAGGAATATAAAAATCTCTACCAGAATATAAATATCCGTTGCAACAGAAGCCGAGTAAACGAGCAGGATCAGGGAGATTATCCCCATCGTCTTAAACCTGTGCATTTGCGTCAGGGAAAGTGTAAATATTGTTGCGCCCCAGACCATACTGATTGCCAGCACATCCTTCAGGAAAAATGCCCCGCTCCCCATTAACTTAAAATTATTATATAGAATCCCGATAAAAATTAACCCGATAATATTATCGATAAATAAACCTACTTTCCGTGCCTTCCGCAGTTCAAGACTGAACAAGCTTAAAATCACACTGAAAATTAATACAAGTATAAATTCATCTAATCTCTTCAGGTATTTAAATGTACTGAATGCCGCAATAAAGAATCCGCCCAGAGTAACAATATAAAGATAAATTAAATTCTCCTTCTGAAATTCCTGTTTAAAATCACGTTCCTGATTCATTTACTTTGTTACCTGATTAAAAATCTCTGAAATTAAATCCTCTTTAAAATACGGGTATAGTTTCACACCTGTCAAAGCAATCTCTGATAATTCATCTTCCACATCCTTCCTGAGTTTTACCCTGGAAACTGACCCCAAATAACTCTCAGGAATAAGATAAATAAATATTACCTTAACCTTTTTCGCCCTAAATAAATTCATATAATAAGTATATTCCTTCTTCCACTTTTTACAGATAATAATCAATACACTCTCCGTTTCCACTAAATTCTCTGCCTTCTCGAACGAATCCTTCAGCCCGAACATTTTATCTGCTTTTAACAGGGCAAGGTTATTCAGGATTGCGTATAGCTGTTCGTGCCCTGTACTGGGAAAGATATAGTCTCGTCCCCAGATCATTCCGATATTATCGTTGTTATCAATTCGATTCTTTATAATTGACGCTGCAATATTTATTGACCTTTCGAAATTGGAATCTGCTCCGGACCCGATTAGTCCTTCCGAACTTATATCGAGTATGATATAACTTGAATGACCCAACTGCTTTTCGAATTCCTTAACTACTAACTTATTAAATCTTGCCGAGACCTTCCAATCGATTATCCGGATACTATCTCCGCTTTGATATTCCCTGATCCCATAGAATTCATTACTCCCACCGATCGTTGTAATAATTTTATTTGAAGACGACGTCAGGATCTGTTCATAAGTCGGGAAGTTCATTATCCTGGAGATCTCCGGGTAAATTAAAATAGTCGAATAATTCTCTTCAATTGAATTTCTCGAAACTAATAAGAACGGATATAGCGAAGTTATCTGAGAGGGACCGAGCAGATGTCTTCCCCGGGTAGTTGCAGTAACTGAATACCTGAATATTATAGACTCATCCTTCTTTGTTGAATAAATGAAGAAATTCTTCTCACGGTCAGATTCAATTGCAGGAAGGAACTTATCCTTTATCAACAGAAATAACCTCGGCTCGACCGAATCAATTTTCAACTCAACATCAACCACCTGATTCTGAAATGCGACCGGTTCAGTTATCCTGCGCACCTTTAACCCTTTCAAGTTCCGGGCAGAGAAAATGATTGCGATAATAAATATCCCGATTAACAAGTACCCGATAAAAAACAGGAGGTTTGCCCGGGTATTCCAGCCTGCAGCAAATATTATTATTGTAATTACAATGAAATAAAGTGAGTTTCGCGTTAATTTCATTTTATTTAGGTATAATTGTATCGCCTAAGATATTCTCTAAGATTTTAATCGGGGTTAACCCGGTTAATTTCGCTTGCGGAGTAAGAATGATTCTATGTTTCAAAATTGAAATAAAAATCTTTTTCAAGTCGTCAGGAATAACATAATCTCTCTCATGAATCGCAGCAACTGCCTGAGCTCCTCTTTGCAGGTATAAAGACCCTCTTGGGCTCGAGCCGATTGCGAGGTTAGGATGGAAACGCGTAGCATTTACTAATGCAAGGATATATTTTTTCACGGTAGGTTCAATGAATATTTTCTTAATTTCGTTCTGGACAAAACAAACTTCTTCAACATCCACAACCGGTCTCAAACTCTCTAAAGGATGAATAATAATCTGGTCGTTCATGATCCTTAACTCACTATCTTCATCCGGATACCCAATCTCGACTGACATAAAGAATCTATCCAGCTCCGCTTCCGGTAATGGATATGTTCCTGCCTGTTCAAGCGGGTTCTGTGTCGCGATTACAAAAAACGGCACAGGAAGCTTAAACGTTTTCCTTTCTACCGTAACCTGGTACTCTTCCATCGCCTCCAATAAACTGGACTGAGTCCGTGGTGTACCACGGTTTATCTCATCACATAACAGGATATTTGTGAATACAGGGCCAGGTCGAAAAATAAAATCAACTTCCTTCTGATTATAAACATAAGTCCCGATAATATCTGCCGGGAGCAAGTCAGGAGTAAACTGAATCCTGTTAAAGTTACCCTTTATTGATCTTGCCAGGGATTTTGAGAGGACTGTCTTCCCTACTCCGGGGATATCATTAATCAGGATATGCCCCTGGGAAATGAAACCTGTTAAGATTAATCGAATAACCTCGTCCTTTCCCCTGATTACCTTTTTAATATTCCCGAGAATCTTCATCAGGATCGAATTCACTTTCAGGATATTTACATTATTCTTATTTACTTCAGTTTCAGGCATTGGTCAGCTTCCTTTATTTCATTTTAAAAATTATAATCGCTTTACCCTTCACGTTCCCGGGTTCCTTCACCGCTTCCCAGCGAAATTTCTGAATTAAAGATATTGAAATTTCCGTTAGTTTCTGATCCGCAATAATGACCGGGGAAATATTAACCGCATTCCCTTCTGGTGTAACTTCAAAATCAAGAGCAACCTGGACATTCTCCTTTAACTTTATCCCCTTTGGTATGGTAGGCCTGTGAATAATCCTTCTCTTCTGAAGGTCCTTACCCGTGATCCGGATCAAGGAGTCTTCAGAACCTGTGCTGTCGCCAATTTCAAAATCGGAATCATCAATAATATCCGGGTAAAACAAGTCGGAATCCCTTCTTTTTATTTCCGTATTACCCTTACCCGGTGAGTCATCCTCTGTACCAAGTTTGAAGATCTTTTTAATCTTATCCTTTGAATAGAGTACAGGGTCATTTAATTCATGAGCAAAACTTCGGGACTCAGGAAGATGTACCTCGTCAATCTCTTTAAATTGTAAATCACTCAACACAACTGATGACTCCGGGATCCCCAGGATCTTTGACTTTTTCCTCATATTAGCTACCTTCAACGGCTGTGGAAGGTACTCACCTTTCATAAAACTAACCGAGATATATTTCCTATCCGAAATTGGTTTTGACATAATGAAGAATGATAATATCCAAATAAGTAAAATATGAATAATAAACGAATACAGAAAGGAGTATCTAATCCTCCTATCATCATAATAATTCATCATTCCTGTTCCGGGGTAGTTGCGATAATCAAGTCTTTCAAGTTAAGTGAGTTACAGATATCCATGACCTTAACAACGACTCCATACTTGACATCACGATCACCTTTTATTATAACTGTTTTATATTCCGGGTGAACCTTAATAAAGTTCCCGAGCTCAATCTCTAAGTTATATAAAAAAACCTCTTTATTATCGAGAAAAATTCTTCCGGACTCCGTAACTGAAATCACTAATGCATGCTTAACTTCAGGAAGTGCAGACTTTGCTTCAGGCGGGTTAATATTTATTCCGGATTGATAAATAAATGTAGTCGTCAGCATAAAAAAGATTAGGAGTATCAAAACCACATCAATCAAGGGGGTCAAGTTAAACATAACCTTTGTTTTTATCTCATCATCTGCAAAGAATTTCATTGCTATTCCTGATCATCTGGGTTTATCTCTGGCGGCGTTTCGGTGTCGGGGTCAGTCCCCGTTCCGGGGTCAAGCCCTTTACTAAGCGGTGTTACACCGCCGGGGTCCGTTATGGTATCGGTCTCATCCGTCTCTGTTTCGGTTTCAATCTCAAGCCCCGTGTCGGGGTCATTAGAATGCGGCGTTACGCCGTCGGGGTCAAACTCCGTTCCGGAGTCCTTAGAATGCGGCGTTACGGCGCCAAGCCCCTCTGAAAGCGGTGTTATACCGCCGGGGAATTTAATAATATCGATCAGTTCGATCGAGTTCATTTCAAGTGAAAGCAGAATCTCTTTTGAATACCCTACCATAAAATTATAAATAATAACCGCTGGAATTCCTATTGCCAGACCTGTTGCCGTTGTGATCAGAGCCTCTGCAATCCCGCTTGCTAACAAGTCCGGATTCCCCACTCCTCCTGCTGAAATTGAGAAGAACGCCCGAATCATCC
The DNA here is from genome assembly GCA_030630935.1 of Candidatus Mcinerneyibacteriota bacterium. Classification (GTDB taxonomy): domain Bacteria; phylum AUK180; class AUK180; order JAQVHJ01; family JAQVHJ01; genus DAOVMD01. The sequence goes on from DAOVMD010000163.1 coordinate 6,281, forward strand.
CTGTCACAGTTCCCAGTAACCCGATTAACGGGGTGATACTTGCAATTGTTCCCAGGACCGAGATATTCTTCAGTATATTTGGAGTAATTGACCTGCCCCTATCCTGAATCCGTTCCTTTAACTCTGATAACGGCAGATATTTATAGATAATAATCTCATTAAATAATAATGCAAGGGGTCCCGGATTATCTTTACAGAACTTCAATGCTTCCTTATAACTCCCTTTTGAGACCAGTCTCTTGATTCGCATTGAGATATTTGTAATATACTCTGTTAAGTTCTTAAAGACCCAGAGTCTCTCAATCACGATTGTCATCGCGATTATCGATGCGATCCCGAGGAATATCATTAGTATCCCACCGCCCTTTAAGAACAAGAAAACATGTTTAATTCCTGATATCATTTTTTGACTCCATTATTAATTTAGGGAGACGTGCCATGGCACGTCTCTACTATTAACTCGGGTTACTGTGAAATGGTTATTCACAGAAACTTGTTATTTATCGAATAATACAATCTTTATTAAAATATTTACTTGCCTTTCCGAAAAAGCAAAACAAAAAAAAGATTAACCACTGAACACGCTGAACACGCCGCAAAACAAAAAGAACCAGAACAAACACTCGCTTCGCTCAAACTTTTTTAAATTGACAGGGAACTTAAGAGAACGGACGAGAAC
>DAOVMD010000086.1 GCA_030630935.1 Candidatus Mcinerneyibacteriota bacterium
AAATTCTGACATCACTAAAATCCGATGACTTAACTTTATCTTTCAGGGCAAAAATTCCAAACATTGAGAAATGATCAGTATAAATTGTAATAGTATTCTGGACAGGATCAATTTCACCGCCTATAAGTTCCCACTTATTCTCAGGTTCATTCCAGTACCATATTTTTAATTCAAGTTCATTTATTCCTGGGTCCCCAGTCCCGTCCACATATCCGTTATCATCAATATCATTATAATGAATCGTCATTTTCACAGGATTCTCAAAAGTTATTCCTTCGTTATCTGCATAGAACTCCCGGACTTCACCAGTCTCGATCATCCTTCCGGTTGTATCAGAAGCAGGTGGTGGTGAAGTCGGAGCGATTACACTTAGCTCCACACTACCGGAGACATCATCACTTCCAATTGAGACTTCGGTATATCCAAAATCCTTTAAGGTTTGACCGGAAGAATCAGTTTGCGAAACTGAAGTTATTGGCAAAACATTCAACTTAAAACTTCCATCGGAAACTTTTACAATATACGTCAGTCTATCCCCGCCATAAGGAGCCCACATTGAAAATGCTTCATTATAAGGATTATCCCCGAGAACCTGTGGAGCAAGGTTAGCGTCAGATTCATCGCCTGATACTCTTGGATCATCCCAATGAGTAAGATATATATTAAAGTCTGAATTAGTTAATGACGGCAGAACTCCAATTGAATTAAAATCTTCATTTGAAAAATCATTCATAATATCTTCTGTGAAAAGGATGATCTCTCCATCGCTTGACCAGCTCGGTGACCAGGTTGGGAGATCAGAATCAGTTATCCTGGTAAGATAAGTTGTATCATCCCAGGAATTTACAGTTACAGCACCGCCACTGGGCATATTTGCATTTATTAAATCCTGAACCCGATTCAGAACATAGATATCTGTTTTATTGGTTGTTCTCGATTCGCGGACAAATACAATCTTTAACTCACCTGCCGGACCTGAATAACTCCCGTCAGATTCCCACCATCGCGGTTGGAGGCATCTATCTGAAGTGGTGTCAAACGCACCATTACATAAAGAAGTTAACCTGATTAATGAATTGGGAAGGTCATCAGGATCAAATAGATATAAATCACCATGAACAGAACATACTATCCTGTCGTCTCCATTTCCATTCACGTCAACTAACCCGGGAAAATTCGTATAATCCGGGTCAAACCAATTAATATAATATCCGGATGCTGCAAGTGAAAGATGTTCCTTTGCAGTCCCGTCTTCCTTGATCCTGAAAATCTGTGAGTACCCTGAAACATTCTCTTCACAATAATAGATATAATCAGGTACTCCTCCCCCGGGACCGCCCCAGCTAATTTTTGAGAAATAAACAATTGTATCTCCTTCGGTCACGGTATTTAAGACTCCTGATTCATTTGGTGAAATTGTATAGAGCCCCGGGTGACCTGAGCGATCAGAGATGAATGCAAGTTTCTGATCTGTTACATCAACACCCCAATCCGGGAATAAAATATAATGTCCTGAACCTACCTCAGCATTCTGAATATGTAGAACTTCATCTATCCGAATATCTATCCCGGTATCCTTCGGGGTAAATAATTTTACTTGCCTATCTGATAAGACCGGTGATATGAAGTTGCCGCTTCGGTCTTGAATTGTTGAAGGGACTGTAATCGTATAGGTTGTTCCATGCTGGAGATTTGTTGTTGTTAATTTTATACTTAAATCGTCATTTAATAAAGAAACATCTGAAATGTTTACTACTGGAGCAAATGTATAATCGGCAGGATTTCCAATTGAAGATGGGTTAACTTTTATATTTGTTTTTATAATGATAATATTATCTTCAGGATTAAAACCTGTACTGACTTTTAGTAATGCGGGAACAGACCAGGTTGATTTGGATAGGAAACTTTCAACATTCGCAGAATTCTCCGCGGTGACTTTAAAATAATAAGTTAGCCCGGACGTTAAGCCTGAAGCAATATAAGTCGAACCCGTAACCAGACCGCTTACATCAATATAATTTGTATCTTCCTGAAGACTCCTGTAAATATGATAACCCTGGTTATTCTCTTCCGGGTTCAGGTACCAGCTAACAAGGACAGAGTTCGATGAATATGGTTCCGAAAATACTCCTTCAGGTCTACGGAAATCTTTTAAAACTGTTGACATAACTATGTTTTGTGAAGGGAGAGAGTTTATACATTCAAACGGAAAACCAAATACTATTATCCTTGAAAGACCGGTTCCGTTATTTTCATAGCCATTCCAATTTAGGGCTGCATTCCTGCCTGAACCGTAACTTAAAATATTCACCCCGTCATTTATACCTTGAATAGAATCGGGCCAGCGTGCTTGATATGATGCAATACCCTGGGTTGACCCGGCATCATCTGTATAAATTTCAAAGCTTACTCCTTCAAAGATCTGTCCTGCTAAACCATTTACCGTATAACTGATCCCGTCATCAAATAAATAATTCGATTTCAAAACTTGATTATAAAGTTCAGGGTTACTGCCTTTGTATTCTAAATCATAACCTATCTCAGCACCGGTTAATAAAAATTTTCCGCCAGCGGTTAAGTACGCTTCAATAAATGGAGCTTCATCAGAATTTAATGAGCCTGTTCCATAATCAGGCGGGAACGAATCAAGACCGGTAAACCAGATAACCTTATCATAATCCGTTAAAACCAAATCACCATCGACAATCGCTTCAGAAGTGGAACCGTCAAAGTAATGTGAATCATTCACGGATGCTTTTCCATACGGGACAAAATAATCATTCGGGAAATTCCGATTCTCATCCTCAACAATTAAAAGATCCGGGATTTGTGACCCTGAAACTCTAACTCCTAAAACATCGGTTGGTCCGGATTGATTACCTGCATGGTCTTCACTCTTCACCCTGAAATAATAATCCTGGCTAACTGTTAAACCTGATAATACAGTTGAATTCGGAGTTGAAGAGACAGTAGTTAATAAACTAAAACTGGAACCGTCCGTGCTGAACTCAATTGCAATATTTGAAATATCTTTCATATACCCGGTAGTCCAGGCGATCTCAATATCTCCTGTCCCGGAATTTTTTACATATTTAATTTTGCTTGAATCAGGTGGGACATTATCAAACCATATTAGAATTCGTCTTAGGACTTCCTGCCTTTCAGACGGAGACGTAATTGTTTCAAATGGAAATCCGAAATGGACAAGCCGGCCTTCCTCAATTCCTGCTCCGAATAATCCTGAGTACTGGATCCCTGCAGTTGTACCGGTTCCGTAAGTCAGGCAGACTGCAGAACCATTGATTGCAGCAATCACATCAGGCCATTGTGCTTCATAAGCTCCACCGTCAGGAACACTATCGTCATCGTCAAAATAGAAATCCATTGAACTTAAAATTCCTGCACCTAATAAATGATAGTTACCCGAGTCGTCCTGGATATAATTTGCTTTTATAAAATCATTATAATAAACCGGGGCAGTACCTTTAAAATCAAGGTCATACCCAATCTCAGCACCTGAAATAAAGAATCTACCGCCACTCTCAAGATATGCCTGAACAAGCGGACGCTCTGCAGTATTTAATGTGCCGGTGCCGTTGGTCGGGGCAAATGAATCACGGCCTGTAAACCAAACCACGCCCATATAACTCGAAAGGAGAACTGTTCCGTTTACAACCGCTTCAGAACCACAGTTATCAAATGAGAAATCAAGATTCCTGATTCCCTCACAGAAATATTTTGAATAGTCATCATTATTAAACCTGTTATCATCTTCCACAATTAAAATTCTATCTGTATCAGTTGAAATTTTCACACCATAAACATCTGATGCACCTGAGATATTACTGTTTAGATCGATTGCATAAATTTTATAATAATAAACATCACCCGGAGTGATGCTCGAATCAAAATAGTGAGTTGCCGTCTTTGAAGGAGAAGTTAAGAGAGAAAATGAAACTGCGTCAGGACTCTTATAAATTTGATATTCATCGAGGTCAGAATCACCAACCGTTTCCCAGATTATCTCGACTTGACTATTTTCAAATTTCACAATTGATAATGTTGGAGTCTCGGGTGGTACACTATCAGCGCAGAACTTATCCCGTAAAACGTCCCAGAGATCATTCTCAACTCCATCATAACCAAGAGCCCACATCCCAACCCCGCCAAGGTCGGAAGAGATTGCAAGGTCATACTTCAAACCGAGTGAAACTTCGTCGTCATACCAGCACTGATACCAACCCGGGTCCTGATATTTATACCATGGTGTCTGGGAATTCGTATCCCATAACCGTCCGTAGGTTACTGCTTGACCTTTGGCATTCCGGAAAATTACCACAGACCCGCCTCCGGTCGTATTTGCATTAATGTTCCCTGAGTCAGTTGGCCATTTATAACCGTAATATGGAACTCCGAGTATAAATTTATCTGTATATAATCCCCAATCAATATAGTCCTGAACTGTCCAGGTAACATTATAAGTTCCCCAAACTGCACCCGAAGTCAACTGGGCAACAGGCCCGGCTTTTGAAGCTGAAGACCAGTGATAATCATAAGCCATAATAAATAAAGCATCACAATTCAATGCAAGTTCATCATAATCAAATACTCCATTCCAATCAACTGCAGGAGTACAGATCGAAACATGATAATCAGGGTCGGCATCTTTGAATGCTGTATTTAATTCTGTCATGAAAGTTACAAGCAATACCTTGTAACCGGCAGGAACTCCTTCAAAATCTATGCAGACACCATCTCCATTCCCATTCTGAACAAGAGTTAACAAATTGCTTATTAGGTTAGCACGATGTGTGGGGCTGGATAAAATATCCCCGATCGTAGTACTGCCAAAACAAGTGACAGTTAAAACAACCTTAACTCCATTTGCATGAGCAGTTACAATAGGAGCATATTCAGGCCAATGCCAACCTGCAGCATTATTAAGTGAACCATCAGAATTCGCTTCAACTGAGAACCATGCTAATATTGTTAATAAATCCCACTCAATCTCACTTAAATAATTTGACGAGTATGAATTATAAAAACCCATAACTTCCTTTGTCACACAAGGTGTACTGCGAGTAGTCGGGACCCGGTTATCGGGGAGCTTACCGGCCTTACCCTTGAGACGCTCAAACTCAAGCTGATGAATGCTCTTGAACTCATGATCAAATGCAAATACAGTACTAGTCATTATTATTAAAATCAAAACCAGGAAGGATAATCTTTTTAACATAAGTAATTCCGTTTATAATACCTTATTGTATCATTTTAACATAAATATAAAGAAAATGCAAATAGAAGATTCAGTTAACAAAGTTAACTGAATCGAGAACAGATAGCAGAGAACTGAAAGTAGTCGTTTTTTAGGAAGCAGTAGGGGTTAACGGCGTTAACCCTGACCCAAATAAGTAAGTCACCCGCATGAAACAAAATCAATTATTCAAGAGCTAAAATATGTTCAAGAGTTATTCTTTTTGATTTATTTTGATTTTTTATTTTTCTCCGCGTCTTCGGTGATTAAAAAGGTTTTTCCCTGATTATATCGAAGAATTAAGCTCATTCGATTCGGGCGTCTCGCCAGACGCCCCTACACCGCTTGGAATACAATTCTTTGGTTTTCGAATGAATACATCATTTTTTTGTTTTGTTTTCTTATGTTCTCATCAGTTCTCCCGATGCAAAAAATCCCCGACAAATCGGAGTAAACTCAATCACATCCCTTCGGTCGGCGACCTGCTATTCTCAAGCAACTTTGTTGCTTGAGCAGAGAGTAGATAGCAGAGAACTGAGAACAGAATGCAAATGCGGTAGTTGAACCCCCTATAATTGTTTAACATTTTAACCATTGAACTATCCCAACTCATACACATTTGAACTTTTTGTTAACACTTGAACCATTCAACTATCAAAACTATTGCACACTTGAACACATGCGAAGCATGCTTTGAACATTTGAACAATTGAACACTTGAACATTTGAACACTTTGTTGTAAAGCGAAGCGAAACAGATCACTGTCGTGGATCTTTAACTGAACCAATAAAGATTATCAAGCCTGTTTCTTCATCTACAATTGCAAAGAAATATGGTCTGGTAACATGCATCTTAAATGGTTTTGGAGGTCTATAATCTTCTGAACAAGGTACAATCCCCAGCGTTACTTCGGTAACTGCCGCGGCTTCAGTACCTTCTTCATTTATTTCAATAAATGAATCCTGGATTACTTCTTTAATATAAAAATTCATTTTCTCACGATCAAAATCTATCAGCTTAGATAAATCAGCATCTTTCTCGTCAAATAAAATACCCATACCTAATTGTGTTAAGTATTTTGAGAGATCTATATTCTTTCGGAATTTTAATCTTGGCAGCTTAATCTCGCCTTTTCGTTCATGAAAAGGCTTCTGCCACCCATTCCAGCTTTTATTATTTAATGAAGTAACAAAACTATCCAAGGACTCTCCCTTACTTGGGAGAAAAACATACATACAAATTCGTTTCCCTATGTATGGTAGCTTGATCGCCTGGAACTTATTATTTTCAAAATATTGGAAGTAGTCACTCCTGAACATTAAAGGTACCTTTTTCTCATCACCATTTTCCAAATTGAATATTTCTTCTTTGGTCTTTGCTTTATCAAACTTCAAGTCCCAGAGCCCTTTAAAATATATGGTATTAATAATGAAGGCAATGTCCTTTTCACTAATATCACTTATTACATTTTTAAATATTCCATTCGTATTCTCTTTAACGATTTTATTTATTTCTTTAATTAAAAGTTCTTTGTCTTCCTGAGAAAAATCTCTCTTATTAATTGCAGCATTAAAATATTTATCATTTAAATTCATGAATTCTTTCTTGAAATCAAAATACAATGTAATTAATTCTCTATTAAACATTCCTGTCCATCTATCGGTAAACCATAAAGAATTGAACATTTGAATTTTTAATTCACTAGAATCCAATTGATTTAAATATTCTATTATTTCTTTATTACTAAAATTGATCTCATCAATATCAATATTATCATAATGTAAGGTTGACTTAATCGCATTATAAGTCCTGCCTTCAGCACCGTTCAGGATAATTGTGAGTGGGATTTGAATACTAATTGGAGAAATGAATTGATTCTCATTAGGCAGGTCAAGATATACCTCTTTAAATATATCAAAAAGAAAGTCCATGAATATCATCTTTTTCATAATCTTACCTTTCAACGATTTGATTAATCTGAAATATTATAACATAAAACCCATTCAAAGTCAAACTGTAGAGACTTGCGATAGCAAGTCTCTACAATAACATTTGAACAATTTAACGATCTCAACTTACACACACTTGAACATCTTTTTAACATTTAAACGATTGAACCATAGACATGCCGTGGCATGTCTCTACAATAACACTTAAACACATGCAAAGCATGCCTTTATAAAAACACTTAAACGATTGAACCATAGATGTGCCGTGGCACATCTTTAAAATAACTTTTTAACGTTTTATTAACACTTGAACTATTTAACATTTTAACTCTCAGATTTGACATCTGAGGAATCCTATGATATAATACAGATTCAAAATTGGAGGTAAGATTGAAGACAGATCCGAGATGCATTCCATGTTTTTTTCAACAGGCAATTAACTTAAGTAAAATAATGAAACTTGACGAGAATATTCTTAAGAAGATTCTCAAAGAAACAGGTTTAATAATCAATGACATTACTTTTGAAGAGACTCCCGCTGAGATTGGGAGAAGAGTTTACTCAATGATTAGTCAGATCACCGGAGTTGAAGATCCATATAAAAGTCTAAAGAGAGAGAGTATCGAAACTGCATTGGGGCTCTATCCTGATTTAAAAGAGAAAGTTGAAAATTCAAATGATAAACTTCTATCAGGAATAAAATATGCAGTTGCAGGAAATATAATTGATTTCGGAGTAGGTAAAGAATTTGATATTCATGATGAAATTGATAAGGCTGCAACTAAACAATTTGCAATCTTTGATTATCCTGAATTTAAGGAGTCATTAATAAATGCTGATAGTATTTTATATATTGCAGATAATGCCGGCGAGAGTGTTTTTGATAGATTACTCATTGAACAATTACATAAACCTGTTCTCTATGTTGTTCGGGAAAAACCAATTATAAATGATCTAACTTATGAAGATGCTGTCGCATCAGGAATTCCGGATCATATAAAAATTATTTCATCCGGGGTTACTGCACCGGGAACAATATTAAAACTATGCTCAGATGAATTCATCGAAATCTATAATAATGCAGAAATGATTATTTCAAAAGGACAAGGGAACTATGAAGGGCTTTCCGGAGAACCAGGAAATATCTTTTTCCTCTTAAAAGCAAAATGCGAATGCGTTTCTGAAAAACTTAATGTTCCTCTCGGTTCTCTTATCTTGAAAAAGTCGGAGTGACACTTGACAAAGCCAAAGAAACTCTCATTAATAATTGCTGTTATCTTATTCTCAATTTCAATATTAATGTGGGGATTCATAATAAACTGGCAATTTATATTTTATCCTTTTAAAAAGGATTTCATTAAGGAAATTTCTATTCTCGAAATAATGATCCTTGATAATAAACTTTTCATGTTTCATGAAGAATTAAAAGGTAAAAAATTTATTGATAATCAATTGCGTCTGAAATTTCAAGATCAGAACAAAATCGTTTTTTATACTTATGACTTTACTGAACTGGAGAATGGAAAATCATATATGTTCACCTGTGTAAAAGTAAAAGTTAAAAATGAAATGAGAATCTTTATCTTTAAGATTAATGAAAAATACTTCGTGCAAATATTCTTTATAAATTATGTATTCCTTATAATTTCAATCCTGGTTTTTATACTTGGTCTTATTTTTATAAAATTCATGTTTAGAAAAATTAAAATAACTTCAAAGGATGAAATTAAACTTTATATTGAACTGCTTAATAAGTATATTGAAGATGAAGAGTTCTTTAAGAAGATCAATAAATCCCAGGTATTCATAACTCCAAGGTTTGGAGAAACTATCAATGCAATAAATTTAAAATTGAAAATTGAAGAGAATAAACAAAATAGAAAGAAAATTAAAATGTTTCTTAAGAAATGTATCTCAAAAAAATAGTATGAAAAATAAAACTATAATGAAAATTGATATGAAGAAGTTTTTTTCTTATTTATGCATTTCCTGAATTTCATGTATAAGATGATTTAATATAAATCCGTTCTTTGACATAATTTCGCTTCACTACACAATAAAGAGTTCAAATGTTCAAGTGTTCAATGCATGCTTTGCATGCGTTCAAATGTTATTGTAGAGACATGCAATTGCACGTCTCAATAAAATAATTTAAAAACAAAACCACAGATATTTC
>DAOVMD010000287.1 GCA_030630935.1 Candidatus Mcinerneyibacteriota bacterium
ATATTTTAATGAAGCCATTTATGGCTACTATGAAAAAGATTCATAGCCTGGGGTTTCAACCCTAGGAAAACGATTGAAAAATAACTAGCCGTTTAGGGCTAGTATGAAAACAATAAAAAGAAATAAAGAATAAAAAACGATTTCCCAATATTCTGGAATTTACGATATGAAATGCAACAAAATGTATCCCCCGTCCCTCAAAAGTTCAGTTTGAGTAATCAGTTCGAGTTTGCTCCCCTAATCGGGGAGTTTTTTATCTCAAAGGTCTCTTACTCTTACTGAAAATAAGATAAATAACTATTTTCTGTTCTCTGATCCATTTACAGTTTGACAACTTAATCTATTTATGATATAATTCATTTATAAAAAGCAGAGAGGTAAAAGATGCGTATTAAAAAGCATCCGATTTTAGATTTTAAAAATGAAGATAAAAAATTAATAAATTTCACATTTGAAGGCCGGATTTATCAGGGTTATGAAGGGGAAGCAATTGCTGCAGCTCTTCATTCGAATGGGATTAAAGTATATAGAACGAGTTACACAGATCGTCCCAGGGGTTTTTTCTGCGCAATTGGGAAATGTTCCAGTTGTTTTATGGTAGTTGATAAGCTGCCCAATGTTCGGACATGTATTATGCCTTTACAGGATGGAATGGTTATAGAGTTACAAAAAGGTAAGGGTAAGATAAATGTATAATGTAGAGTTATTAATTATTGGTGGGGGACCTGCCGGATTATCCGCAGCTTCTGAAGCCACCCGAGCCGGAGTCAAAACTCTTTTAATTGATGAAGCAATGGAACCAGGTGGTCAATTAATTAAACAAACTCATAAATTTTTTGGTTCAGAAAAGCAATATGCCGGCGTTCGCGGGATTCACATTACCAGGAAACTACTGGATGAGATCAATTCTGAGAACTTCAAATTATTATCATTAACGAGTGCGGTTTCTTACTTTGAAGATGGGGTTGTAGGAATTATCAAGCAGGATAAGGAGTTCGAGAAAGTAAAGGCTTCCCGTATTTTAATTGCCACCGGTGCATCAGAGAAAATTTTAGCATTTCCCGGTTCAGATTTACCCGGGATTTATGGAGCTGGTGGAGTTCAGACCTTGATGAATGTTTATGGAGTCAAACCCGGGCATAAAGTATTGATGGTTGGAGCTGGGAATATTGGATTAATTGTTTCATACCAGCTTATTCAGGCTGGGGTTGAGGTGGTTGCGATAATTGAAGGGATGAATCGAGTTGGTGGTTATGATGTTCATGCAAAAAAGATTCAGAGGCTTGGAGTTCCTATTCTATTAAACCATTCTATTAAAGAAGCTAAAGGAACTGATTGTTTACAATCGGTAATTATTGGGGAGCTGGACGAGAACTGGAAATTCAAGCAAGGCACTGAAAAAGAGTTAATTATTGATACTCTCTGTCTTGCAGTCGGTTTGAATCCTTCAACAGAACTATTATGGCAAGCTGACTGTGAAATGAAGTATATCGCTGAGTTAGGAGGTTCCCTTGCAGTTCATGATGAGAATATGAAAACCTCAAATCCAAATGTCTATGTTGCCGGAGATAGTGCAGCGATTAGTGAAGCGTCTTCCGCAATGGTCGAGGGGAGGATTGCAGGATTAAATATCGCAGAGTCACTTGATAAGAAGATCGATAATTATGATAAGAAAATGAGAGTTTTATCGACTCAATTATATAATCTCAGGCAGGGAACAACAGGTGAAAAAGTTCAGGCGGGGAAATTGAGATTAAGGGGAGAAGAAAGAACAATTTCAATGATGAAAGTAAGAATTCCAGAAATTGAAATTTCTGAAGAGAGGCAAAAATCAAGACCCTATGTTATCGTTGAATGTTACCAAGATATTCCTTGTAATCCTTGTGAACCTTCTTGTACTTTTGGTGCGATCAAAATTGGTTCTCAAATAACCAATCTCCCGGTCTTAGATCCTGAAAAGTGCACAGGCTGCATGAATTGTATCAGTTTATGTCCAGGCTTAGCAATCTTTGGTGTGGATTATTCTTATAATGATAAGTATGCTGTTTTAACATTGCCGTATGAGATGCTGCCGTTACCTGAGAAAGGCGAATTTGTTTTTGCAACTGATCGTGAAGGGAAAATTATGATGAAAGCTGAAGTTATTAGAGTTATAAAAAGTCCGTTTCCGAATTTGACTCATAAAGTTTCGATTGCAGTTCCGAAAGACTTAATTTCGAAAGTTCGCGGTTTTACAGTTTCGAATTCCGAATCGCCTGTTATCTGCAGGTGTGAAGATATTCATGAGGATGAAATTTTAGATTTAATCAACCGGGGCTATTCAACTTTTGATGAGCTTAAGCGTTTTTTACGTGTAGGTATGGGACCATGCCAGGGTAGAACCTGCAGACCCTTAATATTAAATATGATAAAAAATATCACAGGAAAACGGATTTCGGAACTTAATCCCGGGACATTCCGGTCACCTGCGATTCCAATAAAATTCTCATCTATTAAAACGGAGGAGAAGAAAAATGATTAAAACCGCCGATTGTATTATAATAGGCGGAGGTGTAATTGGAGCTGCGATTGCATATAACCTTGCCAAAAAGGGAATGAAGAATATTTTATTATTTGAGAAGGAATATCTATCAGCCGGCTCAACCGGGAGATGCGGTGGGGGAATTCGACAGCAATGGACAACTGAGGATAATGTTAAACTTGCAATGAGAAGTGTTGAATTATTCGAGAAATTTGAAGAGGAATTAGGGCAGCCGTTTGATTATTTACAGAAAGGTTATCTGATCCCTGCTTTTACTGATGAACAGGTTGAAATATTTAAAGAGAATGTGGAAATGCAGAAGCGCTTGGGACTTGATGTGAAATTTATTAGTCCTTCCGAGATTAAAGAGCTTGCGCCATTATTAAATTCAGCTGATCTTTTAGGTGCAACATTCTGCCCATCTGATGGTAGGGGAAATCCGTTCCTGACTACAAAAGGTTATGCAGAAAAGGCGCAGGAACTTGGTGTGGAGATTTTTACCTTTACACCGGTTGAAGCGATTAAGACACTGGGTACAAGAGTGAAGTCAGTGAAAATAAGGGATGGTTGGATTGATACAGAGATTATTATTAATGCTGCTGGTGATGCTGCAGGTGAGATTGGGAAAATGGCAGGCTTAGACCTTCCACTCGTTCCATACCGGCATCAGATTTTAGTGACTGAACCTACTGAAAGTATTTTAGACCCTATGGTAATAGATTTTTATCATGGCTTTTATGGGAGTCAAGTAAAGCATGGAGCTTTTATTATGGGTGAAGGTGACCCGAATGAAAAACCCGGAATAAATTTCAAATCAAACTGGCAATTCCTTGAAAGTATTAAAGAAAAATTTATATATCTATTTCCGGCATTAAAGGACTTGAGAATTGTACGTCAATGGTCAGGGAGCTACACAATGACTCCTGATGCTCAACCGATAATCGGTGAATCAGAAGAGATTTCCGGTTTCTATAATGCAGTAGGGTATAGCGGCCATGGCTATATGCTTGCTCCGGCAAGCGGTGAAGTAATTGCTGAGATTATTATTGATGGAAAACCAGGTAAAATCAATATTGATCATTTAAATATTAAACGATTCGAAGATGAAAACCTTAAAACAGAACATAATGTGGTATAATGGAATCAATTTTAATTATTGACGATGAAATAAATATTCGGAATTCTTTGGAAGATATTCTAAACGATGAAGGATATAAGGTCTTTTCAACTTCCAATGGAATGGACGGTCTTGATATCCTGGAAAAGAATATTATTGATATCGTCCTATTGGATGTTAAACTCCCAAAAATGAATGGATTAGAAGTCCTGGAAAAGATTAATGAGAATTTAAATAACCTTGAAATAATAATGATTTCAGGGCATTCAAATATCGAAATTGCAGTAAAAGCTACAAGGTTGGGTGCATTTGATTTCCTTGAAAAGCCATTTGAATTAGAAAAAGTAGTGCTGTCTGTAAAAAATGCATGTGAGAAATTAAGATTAAAGCGGAAGACAGAAAGTCTGATTAAAAGTTCGAAATATCAACAAGAAATTATAGGTGATTCAAAAGAGATTAAAAGAATTATGAAACAGATTAAAAAAGCAGCTCCAACAAATGGGACTGTTTTAATTTCCGGTGAATCAGGTGTGGGAAAAGAGTTGATTGCAAGAGCTATTCATTCCGGCAGTAAACGAAACTCCGGACCATTTATTACTGTAAACTGTGCTGCAATTCCTGAAGAATTAATTGAAGCAGAACTCTTTGGGTTTGAGAAAGGTGCGTTCACAGGTGCATTGAAGAAAAAACGAGGGAAATTTGAACTTGCAGATTGCGGAACTATATTTCTGGATGAAGTAGGGGATATGTCATTAAAAACTCAAGCTAAAGTCCTGCGTGTATTACAGGATCGCGATTTCGAAAGAATTGGCAGTGAAGAAAAAATAAAAGTTGATATCAGGGTTATTGCAGCAACAAATAAAAATCTCTCTGAAGAAATTAAAAATGGAAACTTTCGAAATGACCTTTTCTATCGATTAAATGTAATTCCTATTCATATTAAACCTCTTTGTGAACGGGTTAAAGATATCCCGCCTTTAATCTCTTATTATACGACTTATTTCGCGGCGGAGAATAAAAAGGATATCCCGTACTTCTCAAAATCGGTTATAGAAATTCTATGCTCATATAATTGGCCGGGAAATGTGAGAGAATTAAAAAATAACATCGAACGAATTGTAATTATGA
>DAOVMD010000248.1 GCA_030630935.1 Candidatus Mcinerneyibacteriota bacterium
GTCAGCATTCAGTACTGTCTAGATCTAGTATCTAGGTCTTGAAACTGAAGTTTCCGAGAGGAAACTTATGAGCGAAGCGATGCTATTCTTTTATTTTTTCTTTGTTTTTTATTTTTCTCTGCGTTCGGAGTTTACCCCGTTTTTTTCGGGGCGGTGAATATTTTTCCTTTGTTTTTGTTTTTTTCTTTTGTTGTTTGTTTTGTTTTAATCGAAGAGGATGATTTGTTTATCCGAGTTTTCCAACTTAGCTAATCTTGATCTTGAATTAAATGTTTCATCAAGAATTGAAATGTTGTTTAACAGGTTTTCCGGGCTATCATCAAACACCAACTCACCTTTTTTAAGGATAATGATTCTATCACTTATTTCAATTGCCTTATTTATATCATGAAAAACTACTAAGACCGGATGATGCTTTTTGTATAAATCATTAATTGTCCGGATTATTAAATTTTGATAAAATGGGTCAAGGTGTGAAATTGGTTCATCAAAAATATAGATCTCCGGTTCCTGGTACATTAACATTGCAATTTGAACTAATTGTTTTTCGCCTGTAGAGATTTCATTTAACGTTAATTCTAATTTATCTTCCAAATTAAGATAATTAACTATCTGTTCGAATTTCTTATAAGATGCATTATTAGAGATATACCTTCCAAGTTTTATTATATCTTCTACTTTATACTCATAAATAGAGAAAAACTCCTGGTGCATCATTCCAATAATTTTTGCAATCGCACTTTGTTTTAAGTTCTTTATATCTTGCCCATTTAATTTAACTTGCCCGTTAAAATTATTATAAATTTTTGAAATGCATCTCAATAACGAAGTTTTCCCTGAACCGTTAGGTCCGATTATAGAAATGATCTGGGGCTTGGAAACTTCAAAATTAATTTCCTTTAGTATTTCCTTCTTTTCAAAATTTAAACTCAAGTCAACTATATTTATTAACACTTACCTTCTCCTTAATAAGAATAGAAAATACGGCCCGCCAATTAATGCTGTGACCACTCCGATCGGAATAATTACACCCGGGATTATTAACCTTGATAATAATTCACAAATTGCAAGGAATACCCCTCCTCCAAGAATCGAGAGGAAAAATAGTTCCTTATGTTTTGGACCAACGAGCTTTCTTAAAATATGCGGTACTACTAAACCTACGAAACCAATGATTCCGGTTAAGGATACTGAAACCGAAACCAGGATAGAAATCATAATAAAATAGAATTTTCTAATTCGACTGACATTTAACCCCAGCGAAATAGCTGAAGTATCACTCAAAGATAAAATATCTAAATATTTATATGTTGGGAATATTATTATATATATTAACACTACTACTATAAGTAATAAAATAATTAAATTACTATCAAAAATCTCCAGGTCTCCCAGAAACCAACCCATGATCCCATGAAACTCCGATGTTTTTGAGATGGATAAAAGGAATACCATAACACTTGAGAAGATACTCCCGACAATTACTCCTGCTAAAATTAACCTGAAGGGATCAGATTTGTTCTTATAAATTGAAAGACTATATACGATAAAAATTGAAGCAAGAGCCCCGATAAATGAAAAAACTAATAATGATGCAAATCCGAATACCTTAAATAATCCAAGAGCTATCCCGATACATAGTCCTAAACCTGCCCCGGATGATGTCCCGAGAAGATACGGCTCTGCCAATGGATTCTTTGTAATTGCTTGAAACGTCAGACCGGATATAGATAAGCTCCCCCCAATTAGAAATGCCATGATTAACCTAAATAACCGAATCTTTAAAATTGCATAATCTATTTCAACTAAAGAATTATTTAATAACTTCGATAAAATATCAAATTTATAATTAAAACTCATAAATAAAGTGAAGAACATCGTGATAATCAATAGTAAGAAAAAAATTATATATATTTTTATAAGCTTTTTATTCATTAGTTAAATATGGTTCGCATATTCGCTCTTTTTATTATCTCCTCCATTCCAATTACTAACCTCGGACCTGGTCTCAATAATAAATCAGGATCAATATCCCCTATTATTTTGTCGTTCTTGACCGCATTTATCTTCTTCCAAATATCATCGTCCTTCATAAACTTAATAATATTTTCATAATCTTGAACCCCAATGATTAGGATGATATCGGGATTCTCTTCAAGTACTACTTCAAGGTTAATCTTTTTGTAACCAGAGATATAACGGGATGCAATGTTTATAAATCCTAATCTCTCTAATACGGAATCTAAAATTGTTTCAGTCCCGGCAATCGTTAATGGATCCCACCAAATGATTGGTAATACTTTTAGTTTATTACTTGATTTTGGATATACTGTATTGTTAAACTTATACTTTAAACTGTCGATTTTAGATTTCGTAATATTCGGGGTTTTTGAAAATTGCGAAATTATTTCCAGCGACTTTATCAGGTCTTTAATCGATGTTATGTACAGTTCCAGCACCGGAATATTTAATTGCTGCAGTTTCTCTGTAGTTTTCCTCTGTACTAACCCTGTTGTTATAACCAGATCAGGCTTTTGTTTAATGATTTTCTCAATATCTGGTCGTTGAAAATGTCCAACAGAAGGGATATTATCTGATTCTTTAGGGAAAGACGCTTCATCAACCCTACCCACTAGTAAACCTTCTAATTCTAAGTAATAGAATATCTCGAGAAGATTTGGAGCAAGAACAATGATCCTATTCGGTCTTTCAGGTAATGAAATTTCTTCTCCATTTAAGCCGGATATTTTAAATGCTCCCCCATCTTCAATCCTGCCATTGCAACCGGAGAACAATATAGTAAATAAAAGAAACAATATAAAGATTTTATATTTCATACTGTTAAAAACCTCCTAGAATTCATAATTTAACTGAAGTTCAAATGTCCTTGGAGTTCCAGGGTAATCGTTATCATCTACTGTATATCCAAATGCTTCGGGCGTAATATCATTAGTAATATTATTGACCTTACAAGAAAGACCGAGGTCTGGAGTGAGTTTCAGACCATATCCCAGGTCGAAAGTTAACTTTGGACCAATTATCTTCAGTTCCTGTTCCCAATAGTTGAGACCGGGATAATAATTTTTGATATTGCCCCTGTAGTTGCCTGTAAAGGTCAGTTGAGACTTTTTAAATTTATAATTAAAGTAGATATTTGCTTTATGCTGGGGAAAGAACGACAGTGCCCTTTCATTCTCCGTAAACACACTGGGATCAACTTCTGAACTAAGCACATAAGATTCTCTACCTTCAGTATATGAATACCCGAACTTTAAAATAATATTATCCCAATACAAGGATATTTTAGGATTAATATTTAATGTATTAGTTTCGGCAATATTGATTGGTTTATATTGATACCAGGTCACCGGAATCCAAAGAATCCTGTCCTTGATATTCAAGCTTTGAGTATTAAGAACAAAATCAAATCCTTTACTTTTATATTGAAATCCTAAGGTATAAATTTCAGAGGTCTCAGGATTAAGGTCAGGGTTTCCGTAGTTGGGATAATATAGATCATTGAATGAAGGAAATTTCACATCAATGCCTTTTGAGAATTTCAAAAATGTTTTTTGTTCTCTCCCTAATGGAATAACTGCTCCAAAAAGATAAGTATTATAGTCCTTGTACTTCTCAGAAACTTGGTTTCCATAAGATACGGTAAAATTCATGCCTTTGAAGAAATCAGGATAGTATTTATAAATCCCCCAATAAGAATTGAAAATTTCTGTCTGCCCCCATTGATCTTTAAAGTAAGACCCGCCCCAAGGATACTCATAGATAGATGATAAATAATTTTGGCATTGACTGACACCTAATTTTATTAAGGAATCTCCAAATCTATATGAAGAATCCAGGTCAAGACTGATCTTCTCAACATAAATTTGTGAATAGGTTTCTTTTCCTGTAAAATAATCCTTTGATGTAAAATTCAGCGTTTCTGAAATAAATCCCGGTAAAATGGTTATTTTAAAGTTATTATCAGGAAATATTACCAACTTTGAATTGAATGCCCACCTATCCCGTTCCTGATAATCAAATAGAGAGTAAACTTCAGTATCACCAAAGAACCCTTTTACTCCATCAGCTGGTTTAGGACCGGGAACTCCTATCTTATCAATTGAATGTATTAAATTTGATTCAAGTACCAGGTTTTTAAAATCACTCCTACTCGATATTAATAGACCGGCATTCTCAAATTCGGAATTAGGACGATAATTATTTCCAAAATTACCATATAAATTCAAATATATAGCGTTTTTTATTGCCATCTCCCCACTGAACCCGTAATTATCAAGGGTGTTACGGCTAACCTTGATTCGTCTCTCCATTTTTGATGGTTTTTTCGTGATGATATTTATAACTCCACCTAACCCGCCATTACCGTAGAGGTTCGCAACTCCACCCTGAAGAATCTCTATTCTCTCAACTAGATCAACAGATATTACCGAAAGATCAACAGTCCCTGTTCCTACTGAGTTCAGAGGTTTACCATTCAACAGGATTAAAACCTCAGAAGATGTTGAACCCGGAAGCATAGCAGTCTTTAATTGACCTTCTGCTCCGTAATCATTTACTGAGATTGATGTGAATGCCTTTAATACATCTGCAAGGTCTTTCGGATTCAATGATTCTATTTCTGCCCTGGTAATCACAGTTACATTCTGAACAATTTCCTCAGGCTTCTCAATTAACTTGGTAGCTGTAATTACAATCTCATCTTCAGAATATGTATTTACATTGAAAAATATAAAGGATACTAAAAAAATAAATGCAATTATTTTAATTATCTTCATAAACCTGGACCTCCTCTAATAATAAATACGGCATATTAAAATTCTTAAACTCTGTATCGTTTTCCCGAATCTTAAAGATTAAGTCGCCTTTTAATCGCAATTTTAAATAGCAGGATTTATTCGAAAGAAGCTCCTTAAGATCAGAATACACAAATGAATCCGCTGGGATTAAAACAAAATCTTTTGAATTATTGAAATCAGCATCTGTAAATGGTCGATTCTCCGGCATCTGCTCAAGTGAAATCACATTTAAGAATGCTTCAACACCATCCTTCTTTAATTGCTTATCAAAACCCAAACCTAAAGAAACAACCCGAAAATCTCCGTCAATCCGTTTCTGAAACTTATATGTACAAGTAACACCATTTCGAATGATTATAATCTCCTGATCGTTCTTGCTGATGTCAAGGTCTGAATATGAACTTGAACAACCCATGATAACAATGGTAAATAAAA
>DAOVMD010000039.1 GCA_030630935.1 Candidatus Mcinerneyibacteriota bacterium
ATTGTAAATACTACCTGGTCACCGGCCGTCTTTTGCTGTTGAGTTGCAAATGAAATTTGCTTTGCGGCATCAGTGGTTTTTTCAACCATATCATTTATTCTCTTTAACTTTTCATTAACTTTTCCTGCCAGGAAAACACCCTCCTCGACCTTTTTTATCTCATCTTCCGTTGACATAATAGATGAATTAATAGAAAGTTGAATTTCATTAATCAGGTTCCTGATCTCTTCAGTTGATTCTGCAACATTCTCTGCTAATTTTTTTATCTCGACTGCAACTACTCCAAATCGCTTCCCCGCTTCTCCTGCGCCTGCTGCTTCAATTGATGCATTCAATGCAAGGAGTTTGGTTTGACTGGAGATATCATCAATCATTTCAACAATATTCCCTATTTGTGTTGATTTTTCACCCAACTCAAGAATTCGTTTTGAAGTATTTTGGGACGAGATTTTAATTCCTTCAATACTCCCTAATGTCTCTATCATATTCTGAGCACCTTCAATAGTTATCTTTAGTGTCTCTTCAGCAAGTTTAGCAACAATTTCAGCATTCTCAGCGATCTGGCTTGCAGTAGTCGCAAACTCCTCAACAGTTGAAGAAGTCTCCTCAACTGATGCAGCTTGTTGCCCTGCGCCTGAAGCCAGTTCTTCACTCGAAGATAAAATCTCTGCCGATGACGATGCAATTTTTAAGCCGGCGGCGGTAACCTGGGTCACCATATCCTTCAGGTTCGCAACCATCCTTTTAAATGCAGTTTTCAAATCACCATCCAGTAAAACAGAAGTATCAATTGATAAATTCCCATCTGCAATTGTCTCAACATGATATCCAAGTTTCAATAGGTTTTCAACCATCTGTGAAAATGCCGTTCCCAAGTCACCGGTCATTTTCTCCTTCAGTGATAGATTCTTTAAATCATCTGCGGCGAGAGCTTTTGCCTGGTCAGCAAATTTCCTTAGTTTCTGAATCATTCCCCAGAATGCTTCTCCTAAATCACCTTGATAGCGGGTATCAAGAAGTTGATTGGAGAGATCATCATTTGAGATCGAAACGGCTTGGGAAGTTAATGCCCTTAACTGAACTAGCATCTTATTAAATGATAATGCAAAATCGCCGACCTCATCATCGGTAATTGAATAAATCATATGACTAAGATCTCCTTCAACACTGACTTGATCAACTGAAAAGCGTAAGGCATTTATTGAATCGGAAATCTGTTTCGCAAAAACATAAGTAATAAAAGTAATAATTATTAGAATTATTATTGTAAATAAGCCGTAACTAATAATAAATTTCGAAACAGCGTGCATAATTACAGGGTCAAGATAAAACATGACACTTATATATCTCATCTCTTTATCTTTGAGTTTGGAATAAGCATAAATTTTCATATTATTGAAATCTTCAACAATTCCACTTTCGCCCAGCATAATCTCTTCTACTATCCAATCGGGAATGTTTTTCTCTTCATAAATATTTTTAATTTCATCCGGATGATCACTGACAATGTTTCCATCAATATCAACTAAAAACGCATAACCTTCTTCCCCAACTATTATCGTTTCCATTTTTTTCGAATTACCATCAAACTTCTCAGTATAAGCAATTAATTGCTTGAGAAGTAAATTGGTAACCTGTTCATACATAATATTTTCTGCTTGAGTAAATGAAATAACTGCAATATTAAATAAAATTATTAAACTTATAATTGTAACTGTTAAAAAGATCTTTTTCAATAACGGTGTTTTTGGAACTTGAAAATCGTAAGAAGAAAATTTCATTAATATTTTTGTATAATCCCGTAAGAAAAAACTCATTACGTGAAGATTGAGCAGGGCATAAAGAATACTGAGCCCTATTCCGATAAAAAACATTCTTAAACCGCCAATATGATTAAAATGCGTAAATATCGTCAATAGCAAGACTCCGATTACAAATGCAATTAAAATTGTAATAGCACCAATTATGCTGATTTTCATGGGAAGTTTTAAGAGACCCTTAATCATATCTTCCAGTTCTTCAGAATCCTTCAATGCTTCGTCGCTTTTATTTAAGAAATCTTCAAATGGCTTAAATTTCACAAGGCATATTCCTAAAGTCACGGCTAAAATAATAATCCCAAATAACGATCCGCCAATCATCAAAACTACTTTCTGTTCTGATGTAAAATTAACTCCATAAACCAAAGTCGTAATAATTATTGCTGCAAGGGAAATAAAAACAATTATTTCATACTTAATAAAATCGGAAAAGATATTTATTTTTTTACTCATCAATATTCCCCTGTTTTCAGATTTATTCTACTTTAAATTTCTGAACAATTTCTTTAAAGTCCTCAGCTAACTTATTCAATGCTTCAGTCGCATTCATAACTTGTTTTGTGGATATAGCGGATTGTTTTGTTACGTTTGCAATGTCTTTCATTGTGAAAACAACTTGTTCTCCTGCGGTCTTCTGCTGTTGAGTTGCAAAAGAGATTTGTTTAGCTGCATCAGTTGTTTTTTCTACCATATCATAAACTTTTTTCAATAGGTCATTAACTTTTCCGGCATATAAAACTCCTTCATCAACTTTTTTAATTTCGTCCTCAGTTGACATAATTGAAGAGTTAATTGAAAGTTGAATTTCTTTAACCAAGTTACTGATCTCTTCAGTCGATTCGGCAACATTCTCTGCGAGTTTTTTTATCTCAACGGCTACAACTCCAAACCTCTTTCCCGCTTCTCCGGCACCGGCAGCTTCAATGGAGGCATTTAATGCAAGGAGTTTTGTTTGACTTGAAATCTCATCGATCAATTCAACGATATTCCCTATTTGTTTTGATTTTTCACCCAACTCAAGAATTCGTTTAGAGGTATTTTGTGACGAGATTTTAATCCCCTCAATACTGTTTAGAGTATCAATCATTGCCTTGGTACCAGATTCTGTGATCTTCAATGTTTCTTCTGCCAGTTTTGCGACTATCTCGGCATTCTCAGCTATCTGCCTGGCAGTTGTGGCAAACTCTTCAATTGTTGAGCTTGTCTCTTCAACTGATGCTGCTTGTTGACCTGCGCCTGAAGCAAGTTCTTCACTTGACGATAAAATCTCTGCTGATGACGCAGCAACTTTTAATCCCGCGGCTTTAATCTTAATAACAATATCTTTTAGATTCGTTACCATCCTTCTAAATGATGAGTTCAGGTCACCTTCCCTGTCACTCATTCTTTTTAAAGTAAGATCTCCTTCAGCAATAACATCAACCTGAATACTTAATTTCTGAAGATTCTCAACCATATCTGTAAATGCCGTGCCAAGATCGCCCGTCATCTTTTCACGAAGTTTTTCACTTTTCAAGTTATCCGAAGCAATCTCACGGGCTTGACCTGCAAGTTTCCGTAATTTCTCTATCATATTCCAAAATGCTTCACCAAGCTCTCCAGGTACTTTTTGATTTAACCTCTCGTTAAAAAGATCATCGCTCGCAATAATTTGTGAGTATTCCACAATATTTCTTATACTTCCGAGCATATTATTAAAACTCACCATTAACCAACCCAACTCATCTTTACCTGTAACCTCAACCCCAACAGTCAGATCACCATCTTCAACTTCCGCCATAACTCTTCGTATCTTCTTTTGACGGTTTAAAAGATCCTTACTAAGTATACCAATCATAACACTTAGATAAATTGTAAATACAATTTTCAGAGATTCAAAAAAGATCACACTGCCGGTAAATTCTATCTTTCCGGTCTTGTGCCCAAATACAAGAGCAACGATGTAAGCTATCATTGAAAAAACTCCTGCATATAACGACATCCCCAGACCTAATTCCATTGCATTATGGATGATTCCCAGAAAATATAAAACAAAGAAAGGACTCATATTATATCCGGTATATGGCACTATCAAAGTTATCACGATAAGGTCTGTTAAAGGAAAAATATATCGAAAGGGCTTCCAATACTGGTCTTTTTTAAATATCACAAGCCAGATTACTATATTCTGAATTACAGGAATTGAAATAAGAATCACAATCATCGACCAGGAAATCTCAATTAACGAGGTGCCTTTCATCACAAGGATTAAGACTAAAGATAAGGCAGCTGCACCGCAACGATCCCAAAAACCGTTTTTTTGAAGTTGTTTTTCTTTCTCTTCCTGTTCCCATATTAATTGTTTTAGTAGCTTATCTTCCATTATTAATTCTCCTCTAACTTTTCGAAAGTTTTAATTTCTGAATTTAAAACATTATTAATCTCAAGTAAAGTAATTATTATATTTCCATATTTAAATTCGCCTTCAATATACTCCATCTTTAACCTTTCAATCGTTGATAATGGCGGAGTAATTTTATCTTTGGTGACTGAAACAATCTCGCCAATCTCATCAATTAAAAAACCTAAGCGAATATCCCTGAAAAAGATTATACAGATATATTCTCCCTCTGCTTCACCGGGGGTCTGGTCTAATTCAAGTAATTTCTTCAAATCTAAAATTGATATTATATTCCCTTTCAAATTAAATATCCCCTTTGCGTATTCCGGGGCATAAGGCAATGAAATTATCTCAAAATCCTTTACTATCGCATTGAATTTTGTTAAATCTAATCCATACCACTCCCTACCTAATCGAAAAGATAATATCTCACGTCCTGTTTGCAGCTCCATCTTAATTTCTTTTGAAAGTTCTTCGGCGCGCCGAAGCAGAATTGCATTAACTTCTTTTTCAGTAAATTTTTTCTTACCTGTGGCCATTATCTTTATTCTCCAAGTTAATTACGCTGGATTTTAAAACTTCAAGTTCTTCAAAAGTAATTATCTTTTTTAGGTCGAGTATAAAAATCAAATCATCATCCTCTCTCAATATCCCTGTCAGGAACTGAGAAAATGGAATATGCTTTGACGGCTTATCTATTTTATTCACATCAACTATTTTTATGTCAGAAACATCATCTACTATTAATCCGCTCAATTCATCATTATTCGAAACTATTATTATCGCACGATTTAAAATTTCGTTTCTATATTCCAAAGAAAACAACTCAGGCAAACCAATTACCGGTATTACTAACCCTCTGAAATTTAAAATACCCTTTACAAAGTCGGGGCTTTTGGGGACGGTTGTAATTTTCACCATCTTTATTATCTCAACTACACTCTCGATAGGTAAGGCAAAATTATGTTCTGAAATGTATAACAATAAAAAATTCTTAGTTTCAACCTGGTCATTCATAGTTTATTTTATCTTCTTTTTGATTCTGTTATTAACTTCTCAACATGTCCGTAGAGTTCATCTAAATCAAAAGGTTTCGGAATAAACATTGAAGCTCCTGCTCTTAATGCAGTAATCTCGGATCGTTTCGCATCCCTGCTTGATGTTATAATTACCGGAGCGTTCTTATATTTTTCCCTGGCTCGGATCTCTTTCACGAGATTATAACCGGTTTTATGAGTACCTCTTAAAACAATGTCAAGAAGAAATAGATCTATTCGAGTTTTGTCGTCTAAAATCTTTAAGGCATCATCGACATTCTCAGCACTTAGTACAGTATAACCTTCACTTTCAAAATAATACTTAACCATGTTTACCAATGTCGAACTATCTTCAACATATAGAATTGTTTTTTTAGCCATTAATGATTACCCCCTGAATATTTTTTTTATTTGTTTTATATTAAAGTTACAAAATTCTATTAATTGAGTGTTTACAAACATACTTTTAAATGTCCTGAAGCAGGATTTATGGTTCTTTTTAAGAACCTTAATTGCATTACTATAATTCACTAAAGCCTCAGAATACAACCTGATCTGCTGAAATGAGAATGCCAGTTCAAAATAAGCAACCCCGCAGTTATTATTAAGAAATAAGACTTGCTTAAAATATTTAATTGCAGAAATAAAATCTTCTTTTTCATTACTGATGATACCCAGTAAAAAGTATGCTTCTGTATTAATTGGGTTCCGGTTTAAAACCTGTTTACATAAACGTTCTGACCAATCATACTTCCTCTCATTTGCAAGAATATTCGCTTTTAGAATAATCCCGTATTCGTTGTTGGGATTGATTCTTAAAAGACCCTCTACTTTTTCCAGAGATTCCCTGAACCGTTCATAATTAAAATCTTCAAGTGCGTCATTAAATAAATTTTCCTCCAATTCTCTCCCTGCATAAATATCCTTCATCGCAGTCTTTTTCTCTCGTTCTTTGAGTTCCCGCTCTTCTCTTTCTCTTTGAGCTTTAATAATATCTGCCCTGATCGGTTTAACTTCAAATTGCTTGAGTATCTTTTTCGTCGGTTTCTTCACTATTCTTTTTTGGAAGACAAAAGTATCACCAAGAATTATTGGTTGAAATTTATCTGTAATTTGATTGATCGCTTCAGAATGGCCAACGATTAAAAAACCGTCATCATGCAGAAAATCAAAGAAACTATTTGTAACTTTCCTTATGCTGTCATGGTCAAAATAAATAAAGACATTTCTGCATAGAATCAAATCAATCTTTTGAGAACTATTTATAGGCGGTTCAATTTCAAGCAGGTTCGACTGTTTAAAATTAACCATGGATTTTATATCGCTTTTGAGTGAATATATCTCTTCGCTCAGATTGAAATATTTATCAATAAAAAATTGAAAGGACGTATCTCTAAATGAACGATTTGAATAAAGACCCTGTCTACTTTTCTTAACCGAATCAATTGCAATATCAGTTCCAATTATTTTAAATCTGCTGAGAGTAGTTTCCGGGAAAAATTCTTTTAGGTACATTGCAATGGAATATGGTTCTTCCCCTGTTGCACTTCCAGCACACCAGATTATAATATCTTCATTAGCAGTTTTTCTTTCGATAATCCTGGGAATAATAAAATTCTTTAAACTTTGGAAATGAGTTTTATTCCTGAAGAAATATGTTTCATGATTTGTTACAACATTCAATAACTCTTTATATTCCTTTGAATCCCTATTAACTAACAACAGTCTGTAGGTTTCAGGATCAAACTTAAAATTTAATTCTTCGATTCTCTTTAAAATTATGGTTTTCAAATTAATAGTTTTATCCTTATTGAACTTTATGCCTGTTCGTGAGGAAATCAGGTCGCGAACATATTCAACTGTCTCATCAGGAAGTTTTATTTTTTTGGCTTCCAAGTTCAATTACTCCTTTTAATTCATAAATTCAAGAATCATCTTTGATATTTTAAGTAATGGAAGAACCTTGTCTATCTTCCCTGTTTCAAATGCTGTTTTCGGCATTCCATAAACCACACTGGTCTCCTCGTCCTGGGCAATTGTCTTTCCCCCATAATGCTTCACCCTAACGATACCTCGCGTACCATCATCACCCATACCGGTTAATATAACTGCAATAACATTCGCCCTGAATGCAGAGGCAACTGTCTCAAGTAAGTAATCTCCTGCAGGTCTCAAACCGTTGATAGGAACTTCATTTGAAAGTTGAATCCTACCATGATGATTCACCTTCATATGTGTTCCCGTAGGGGCAAGATAAATTATCCCGGGCTTTATCTTCTCATTCTTCTCGGCTACAACAACCTTCATTTTACACTCGGAATCTAACCAGTCAGCCAAACCCTGGATAAAACCATCTGCAATATGCTGAACTATTAAAATAGGCGCGGGGAAATCATTAGGCAATGGAGAGAGAACTTTCCCAAGGGATTTCGGACCACCGGTTGAAGATACAATCGCAACAACCTTCATTGATTTCATAGCTTTTGGTAAAGGGATATTTAAATCTTTTTCAACTTTCAATGCTCCCTTGATATGTTTAATCACTTTAACTTTTGAAAGTAGTTTTACCTTGCGAATAAGCTTAAGAACTTCTTCCCCAGGATTATCCCATTCCCTGATATCTGGTTTCTTCACGACATCAAGAGCTCCTGCTTCCAATGCCCTGTAAATCAAATGCTTCCCTTCACTTAAAAAAGACGAGCTCGTAACTATTAAAATAGGAAGAGGGTTGTTACCCATGATCTCTTCAACTGCTTTGATTCCGTCAAGAACAGGCATACAAACATCCATCGTTACAATATCAGGTTTTAAGGTTTTAATCTTCTCAATTCCTTCCAGACCATCATGAGCAAAACCAATTATTTCAATATCAGGATCCTGTTCAAGAACGTGAGCTAACATCTTTCTTACAACCAGGGAATCATCCACTATTAATACTTTTATCATTTTTCTAATCCTGCTTCTCGATTAAATACTTGATTGTATTTAATAAAGTTTCCTGGTTAAAACTACTCTTTAAAATATATTTATCTGCCCCGGCTTCAAGACCCTTGGTCTTGAATTCGGGCTTATCCCAGGTTGTAACAATTATCACTGGGATCTTTGAAGTTTCTTTAGTCGATTTTATCTTTTTTGTTAATTCAAACCCATCCATCTCGGGCATCTCAATATCCGTGATTACAAGATCGTATATACCACGCTGCAGCTTGTTCCAGGCTTCAAGACCGTTAACTGAAAGGTCAACCTTGAACCCGGCACCTTCAAGAATACTCTGCTCCAACTGCCTGGCTGTAAAGGAATCTTCTGCTACAAGAATATTTATCTGGTGATGAACCTGCTTCCGATCCTTCTTGATAACATGCTGACGGTGATGTGGTCTTTTCTTTGTAATAGAAATTAAATCAGGGACATTTAAAACCGGAACAATCTCACCGGTACCAAGAATTGTAACACCGGCAATGGTCTTGGTGCCTTTTAAGGGTTCATCTAAAGTCTTGATTACAATCTGAAGTTCATCCAAAACCCTATCTATTTGAAAAACCATTCTATCTGTTCCAAGCTTTAAAATCATTCCAAATAATTTTCCCGAGTCTGTGGTCGATTTCTCTAACTTAAGAACCTCTGACAATCTAACATATGGAATAATCTCATCACGGATAATTAACGCTTCCATGTTTTTTATATAAACAATTTCCGTTGAATTAAAACTTATAATCTGCTCAACCGCATTGACCGGTAAAGCCAATACCCGACCTGAAACTTCTACTAATAATGCCCAAATAATCGTAAGAGTAAGCGGTAACTTTAAAAGGAACTCACTCCCGGCTCCGGGAACTGAATGAATAATAATCTCCCCCTTTAAAGTATTCTGAACTGTTTTGCGGACAACATCCATGCCTACTCCACGACCGGAAATATCCGAAACTTGTTCACGAGTTGAAAAACCCATCTCGAAAATCAGGTTAAATGCTTCCTCGTCTGTCAGCTCCTTGGCTTCCTCTGCGAAAATTATCCCTTTTCTTAATGCAGATGCCTTTAATTCATTTGGGTCAATTCCCTTACCGTCATCTTTTACTGAAATGAAAATACTGTCACCTTTACGATAAACCTCTAGTATAATTGTTCCAATCTTCGGTTTTCCCAATTCAGAACGTTTCTCCGGTAATTCTATGCCGTGATCAATTGAATTTCTTAAAAGATGAATTAATGGATCTTTTAATTCTTCAAGCATATTCGTATCAACTTCTGTCTCAGCTCCCTTAATGATAAATTCAATCTCCTTACCCTGAGACCGGCCAATATCACGAATTGTTCTTGGGAATGTATCAAAAAGCGTCGATGCAGGCAGCATCCTTATTTTTAAAATTCCTTCCTGAAGTTCTGTTGTAATTAAAGCCATTTTCGAAGTGTTCTCGTTATACTCCTTATAAAGACTTGCAATTAAAAGTTTTAAGTTTTTTATATTATCTAAAAGTTGAATAACAATAGGTGTATCAAGCTGTTCGCTATACTCATCAAGTAAAAATTTATAATTGGAACTAATCGACTCTGTCAAAAGCTGGATGTTTTTTATATCACCTTTTCTGGTATCAGAAAGCATCTGGTTTACAACAACTTCACCCATAATGTTAATCAAATCATCAATTTTCCTGATATTTACTCGAATTGATTCATGCTTTAATTTCTTTGCTAAAGTTTCCTGAGCCTGAGTCTTCTTTTCAGGCTGAGCAGGCGTAGGTTCGTCAGAAGAAATCTCTTCAACCTGAACCGGGTCTTCTTCAGACGGTAGCGTGATAGATTTTTCAGGTTTTAAGGTTTTCCTTCCGGATTTTCGAGATGGTTTCGGCTTTGCGGCCTGGGAAGGAGATTTCTTAGATGAGGTTTTTTTTCCCCTTTTTACCGATTTCGGTTTCCTGGGTTTCTCAAGTTTACTGGCCTCAGGAAGCGCTTTACCTTTTAACAAGGATTCTATCTTTTCAAGAATCGCATCAGGGTCAGTTTTCATATCATTATCTGAAAGCTTGGCATCTACAATATCATCTATTGAATCAAAAACATCAAAACCAATATCTATAATCTCTCTGGAAAGACTAAGAGAGCCTTCTTTTACAACATTGAATAAGGTTTCAAATTCATGCGTAAGTTCAATAATCTTTGTTAAACCAACCATCCTGGCAGCACCCTTTAAACCATGAACTTCCCTTAAAATTTCATCAAAAGATTCCGAATCATTGGGATCTTTCTCCAGCTTCAATAAATCATTATTCAAAATGTTTATCCGTTCGGTGGATTCCTCTTTAAAAAAACCTAATACAACGGATTTCTTCAGCTTTTTTGCCATATTATATCCCGATTTTAATTAATTATTATATCATATTAGAAATAATAAGTCAACTTTTTTTTATATATTATAATTATATTATAGAGCTTAATATAATATATAGTAAAGATACACTCGTAGAGATATATGTCATCGAGGTCACCAGACAACTCAAATGAAGATAAATTCTTTCTGCTATCTGTTCTCTGATATCTGCTATCTACAGCAAAGCTGATTCTGATATCTTCAGAAAGCTCTTCAAATGCTTGACAATCCATATTAAATATGTTATAATACCAAAAATTTGAGGAGGTATTATGCCATTAGTAAGTTCAAAAGCTCTTTTATTGAAAGCATACGAAGGAAACTACGCAATCGGTGCATTTAATGTTAATAACATGGAGATAATCCAGGGAATAATTGAAGGTGCAACAGAAGTTAATGCTCCCATTATTATACAGGTTTCAGCAGGTGCACGAAAATATGCAAAGCAAGAATATCTTCGTCATCTGGTAAATGCGGGTTTGGAATCAACAGATATCCCCATCGCGCTTCACCTTGATCATGGAGAGGATTTTGAAATCTGTAAAGCTTGTGTAGATGGTGGTTTCACATCTGTCATGATAGACGGTTCCAAGTATTCCTTTGAAGATAACATTAGAATCACCAAACAGGTCGTTGATTATGCCCATGAAAAAGGTGTTCAGGTTGAAGCAGAGCTTGGCAAGTTAGCCGGAATTGAAGATAACATTTCAGTTGAGGAGAAAGATGCAATCTTTACTGATCCGGATCAAGCGGTGGAGTTTGTTGAGAAGACTGGTGTTGATTCATTAGCAATTGCAATTGGAACAAGCCATGGTGCATATAAATTCAAAGGTGAACCCAAATTGGATTTTGAGAGATTAGAAAAGATTCAAGCTAAACTTCCCGGGCTACCATTGGTTCTTCATGGTTCATCAAGTGTTCCGGAAGACCTGGTTGCGATTTGCAATAACTTTGGTGCAGATATCCCCGGTGCAAGGGGTGTTCCTGAATCCATGATAGAGAAAGCCGCGAAGGAATATAAAATTTGTAAAGTAAATATTGATACAGATCTAAGGCTTGCGTTCACCGGACAAATAAGGAAGTTCCTGAAGGAAAATCCCTCAGTATTTGACCCGAGAAAATATCTTGGTCCTGCGCGTAATGCAATTAAAGAAGTTATAATTAGGAAGATTAAAATTCTCGGCTCAGACGGAAAAGCTTAAATTTAGGTTATATTTTTAAAAGGAGGAAAAAATGAAAGTCACAATTAATCGAGATGACTGTGTAGGCTGTGGCGCATGCGCAAGCGTTTGCCCTGATTGTTTTGAAATGGACGATGAAGGAAAAGCAATTGTAACTAATGAAGCAGGATGTGACTGCTTACAGGACGCAATTGATTCTTGTCCGGTTCAGTGTATTATTACTGAATAAATATTCACAAGTAAATTTATTACTTGGAGGAGGGATGGCCGAGTGGTTGAAGGCGGCGGTCTTGAAAACCGTTGTTTCTGCAAGGGAACCGTGGGTTCGAATCCTACTCCCTCCGCCATCATTTTATTAGAATGAAAATAAAAAAATATCCATACGACTTACATATTCACACCACAATTTCAGATGGAACTTTCCCCCCTGAAAAATTAATTGCACATGCCTTTGATAATAAAATCAAGGGTATCTCAATTACAGACCATGATGCAGTTGGGTCAAAGGAAATATATTCAAAGGTTCTTGAATCAAGAATCTGCATACCCGGGCTAGAACTATCTTCACTAAACAATAATGTCCACATCCTGGGTTATGGGCTTGACTGGAGAAATCCAAAATTAATTGCATTCTTGAAAC
>DAOVMD010000450.1 GCA_030630935.1 Candidatus Mcinerneyibacteriota bacterium
AACTCTTCAAACGGAATTGGGGGGAGTACCACTTCAACAGGCTCATGATTCTTGCGCATAGCTCTAAGCTTAATAATGAAGTAAATTAACATTGCCGTTACCGCGATCACGGCTAACACGAAAAGAATCAAGTTGATATAATTATAAGAAAGATCTTCCTGTGGTTTAATATCCTTAAGCAAAGCCATCTGATTAACCTGTTTCCAAAAGAAATCAAACATTAATGCTGTCTCCGTTTTCTCTTTTCAAAAAATTGCATGATTGGTTTTACAATATCTATTTCAGTTGATAATTTTATATAATCTGTACCGATTGCTTTAAAGTTATCCTCAATCATTTGAAGTTCTTCAAGTCTCTTCTTCTTAAATAGTTCTCTGGATTTCTTGAAACCACTGAAAATAATTTTGTTCTTACCTGTTTCCGGGTCAAAAAGCCGGTAGAAACCACGACCTTTAAATTCAAGTTCTGCAGGGTCAGTAATTAAAACACTTATTAGATCATGCCTCTTATTTGTCAACTTCATTACATGTTCATGGTTATATTTAGTAATGAAGTCGGAGATAAGAAAAATGATAGCACGTTTTTTTATTACGGTGTTTAAATAATGAAGACCCTCATGAATATCTGTTCCGGTGCCTTCAGGTGAAAAGAATAACGTCTCTCTAATTATCCTTAAAATATGCGACCGGCTCCGTGCTGCAGGAATATATTTTTCAATTTTATCTGTAAAAAAGATTATTCCGACATTATCATTATTCCTGATTGCAGAGAATGAAAGTAATGCAACAAATTCAGCAGCAAGCTCGCTTTTCAACCTGGTTTCGGAGCCAAACTTTGTTGAACCGCTCATATCCAATAAAAAGATAATCGTTAACTCACGCTCTTCTTCAAATTTCTTGATAAAGGCCGCACCTGTCCTGGCAGTCACATTCCAATCGATATTTCTAATATCATCCCCGGGTAGATATTCTCTTACTTCTGAGAATTCCATTCCACGACCTTTAAAAATACTTTTATACCCACCGGAAAAAACTTCTGTCATCCTCTTATTCGTTTGAATCTCAATTCTTCGAACTTTCTTTAATATCTCCTTTGGAATCATATTATTTACCTGTTATGGAACTTCTACATTATCAAGAATTTTATTGATTATATAATCCGTAGTTAATTCTTCAGCCTCAGCTTCGTATGTTAAAATTATCCTATGTCTTAGAATGTCCTTGGCTACCTGTTTAATATCTTCAGGGGTAACAAAAGGCCGACCAGCCATAAATGCCTTCACCTTTCCGGCAATTGTCAAATAAATTGAAGCTCTGGGTGATGCACCATACCTGATTAAATCCTTAATATCAAGTGGGTCACCATCAAGAACTCGAGTCGTGAAAACAAGGTCGATTATATAATTTTTTACTTTATCATCAATAAATATTTTAAATACCAATTTCCTGAGATCTAAAATTTCTTGAGGGGTAATTACCGCTTTTACTTCCAGGTCCTGACCCGTGGTCATTCGGGTAATGATATCAGATTCTTCTTTCCTATTTGGATATTGAACAATCAACTTCAACATGAACCTATCAATCTGAGCCTCGGGTAATGGATATGTTCCCTCCTGTTCAATTGGGTTTTGGGTCGCCATTACAAAAAATAATTCCGGAAGCTTAAATGTCTCACCGCCAATCGTAATCTGACGCTCCTGCATAGCTTCAAGTAATGCACTCTGAACCTTGGCCGGTGCTCGATTGATCTCATCTGCAAGAACAATATTTGTGAATAAAGGCCCCTGCTTAACACTAAAGTCTCCTGACTTAATATTATAAATCTGGGTCCCGACTAAGTCAGCAGGTAAAAGATCAGGGGTAAACTGAATCCGGTTGAAATCTGCTGAAATTGAATCGGATAATGTCTTAACTGCAAGCGATTTCGCAAGACCGGGAACTCCTTCAACTAAGATATGTCCATCACCTAATAAACCTATAAGTAACCCCTCCAGTAACTTATCCTGACCTACTATTACTTTTGCAATCTCTGATTTGATCTTATCAAGTTTCTCAAAATTCTGTTCAATCTGCTCTTCTAATTTCTTTAGCTCATCCGGCATATTATTCTCCTGTGTTTTTTGTAATTACGGTTTATGAAAAAATAAATTTCAATAAATATGTTTTATTATACTATAATTGCATAGCTTTTTCAACTAATTTTTATTGGGAGCAGTTTTTTTATAGATAAGAGGTTTGTGAAATATAACGCAAATTAATTCAGCATTGTGAATAATTAATCACAAAATAAAATTATTCTGATCTCATATACATATTTATATTAAATTTCCCTAGGGCTGAAGCCCCAGGTTACGAATCATTTTCATAAAAACCATAAATAGCTCTAAACAAAAGCATTGCAATCTCTAATACAAAGACATTATTCATTCTATTTTGAAGAGCTAAGTGATGCAATTATTTAAACACTCCAATTTCTTAAAAAAATAATTTTACTACTGAACACATTACTCAAGCAACTCTGTTGCTTGAGTAGATAACAGAGAACAGAGAGTAGACCCTGTACCACTGCTTCGCTTGGGTGCAGGGCGCGGGAATAATCGTTTTATAGATTGCAGAGAGCAGAAATACTTTTATCCACTGAACACACAGATCACACTGAAATAATTTAATAGAGATTGGAAGCGGAGATTCAGAAAAAATGATTTATGTGATAAAAAAAGAATAGATAAATTGCGGGGCGATTTTCAGTTGCACGATTTGTCAATTGACAAATCGTGCAACTGA
>DAOVMD010000154.1 GCA_030630935.1 Candidatus Mcinerneyibacteriota bacterium
GGAAGACGAGAGAATTTTTGTCCTTGGAGCTGACCTAACAAGTTCGACATCTGCGAACTTCTTCCAGGAAGCATTCCCGGAACGATTTGTTCAGACGGGGATTGCAGAGCAGAATATGATGAATATTGCTGCCGGTTTATCCCTTGAAGGCAAGATCCCATTTGTCAGTACATACGGAGTATTTGTTGCGGGTCGTGCCTGGGATCAGATAAGAACCACTGTTTGCTACGGCAATTTAAATGTTAAGATAGGCGGAGCTCACGGCGGAATTTCAGTTGGTCCTGACGGAGCGACACATCAGGCACTTGAAGAGATTACTATAATGAGAGTTATTCCAAATATGAACGTTGTTGTTCCCTGCGATTACTGGGAAACGATGAAGGCAACCAAGCATATTGCTCTTAAAATAGATGGCCCTTGTTATATCCGATTTGGCCGCGAAGCAGTTCCTATTATAACAGAAGAGGATTCCCCATTTGAATTTGGGAAAGTCGCGGTTTTCAGAGAGGGTAAGGATGCTTCGATTATTGCTTGTGGAATGATGGTTTATTGGGCGCTTGAAGCAGCAAAGGAACTGGAGAAAGACGGTATAGACGTAATGGTAGTAAATAATCATACTATCAAACCTATTGATAAAGACGGAATTATTGATGCAGCGAAAAAGACCGGTGCGGTTGTAACTGCTGAAGAACACCAGATTACAGGCGGACTTGGCGGAGCGGTTGCAGAAGTACTTTCACAAAATTATCCTGTTCCAATGAAAATTGTAGGTGTGGAAGATAGGTTCGGTGAATCAGGAGATCCATGGGAGCTCCTGGAAGAATTTGGCTTGACAACAAAATTTCTTGTTAAAGCAGTAAAAGATGTTATAAAAATGAAAAAATAGAAAGAGAAGGGTATTATGGATTATAAACAATTTGTCGAAGATCTAAAAACTAATGATAAGGACTTTATCAAAGCGCTTGAGTTCTTGAAAAACCTAAGTGGGAAAAAAGTATATTTGTTTTCACACGACGATCCTGACGGTATTACTTCAGGTGTATTAATGTCAAGATTACTTGAAAACCTCGATATTGAACATGAAGTTTTCTTCCCCGGAGCATTTGTTCTTAACTCAAACGATTTTCCCGATTCAGAATATGATGTTGCAATCATAATGGATAAAGGGTCTCTCCCTCAATACTCTGAGTTTGGAGATTTAGGGAAGGAATTCCTCTTTATCGACCACCACTTTACACCTGGTTTACCAAAAAATGTGACGGTTTATAATCCAAATAAACCTAACCCGGGTCCCTATAAAGGGTGCTCAGCCTCCTTTCTTGTACATAACTTCTTAACTGCACTTGGTCAGGAAAGTATCTTTTACGATTTCTTCTGCCTGGTCGGGTTAAAAGGAGATTTTGCAATTGAACCGGTAACAAAAATTGTTAGTGATTATGTGAAATCATTTTATGAATCAGTTGAGAAAAAATTCTCCAAACTACTTTATCCAATGAAGATTCATCCGACTATGTTTGATGTTGAGCAGAGAGAGAAATCGTGTTTCCTGAATCAGTTCACAGAACTTATTCATGCGGTATCAGGCGGTGGGTTCCAGTTCTTTTATAACGATTATGATAAAGCCTTAAAAGATGTAAATCAACCCCTGCTCTCATTTGATTATTTAAGGGAACTTGAAGATAATCGGTTTCATTTCAATGATGTCACAAATCTATATGACTTCATTAACAAATCTTCGTATAAAGAACCACTTTCAAAAATTTATCAGTATTATGAGAGAGATTGGGATAAAGGAATTGACGTAATCAATAATGCGCTTTTACTCGCAAGCGTGAAAGATACGGGGTTCTTTTTATATTCAGGGAATAAGGTTAAGCTTATGCCAATGCTCGGTTCAGTTTCGATATTTGATCTGAAAGTCGAGAATAAACTGAAGCACGGTATGATAATCATGGCTTCAAAAGAAGCTGATGTTGTGCACTTCTCAGTTAGGGCAACAGGCGGAGCATTTCACTCAGGGAAACTCTGTTCAAACATGGCTGAAGAATGGAAGAAGAACAGAAACCCGAAAACAAATGAGAATAATATTTCAGGGGGAGGGCATCCAAGAGCAGCTGAATGTGTTTCAAAGATGAATTCAATTGATTTTGGACCTGCCCTCCATTCTTTTCTTGACTTGTTTAAAGAACTGAGGGAAGGCTCTGATAAATTTAATACAGAAGGATAGAAATTATGTCATTTTCAGAATCTGATTTTCCAGGGTTAATTTCTCTGATAGAAGGGACATTAAAGAAATATAAAAACTCTGACTTTGCCGTGGCACTGGTTAACGAGATTATAAGGGTTTATAACAGAGTTCCTCTATATCCCGGGATCGCAGGGATGTGCGCAGGAACAATGGCTCAGACGGTTACACCAGATAAAATAAAAGCCGGAGATGAAGTTCTTGTTGAACTTGAAGGTTCACCTTCCCAGTTTGGGACTGTTAAGGAAATTTCCTCTGATGAAATAACAGTTGGTAATTCTAAAATATCAATATCCGAAACAGTGAGTATCTTGAAATTAAATAAGAATACACTGGAAGAGATATGGCCAACACTAATATTTCCTGAGGAGGTATAAATGATTACACAAAAAATAAATAAATCAGAAATTTACCTTCTCTCAGGTCCCGCAGAAATAAAGGTTAATTCCGGCTTAGTTTCTGTAATCGGTGCAGAGTTCAACGAAGGTAAAAGATTCAATGTCCCGACAGGAAAGAGAGTTCCGATTGAGATTCTATTAGATGGTAAGCTGGAGATAAACTTCGGTGATACCGGAAGGATTGAAGTCCTTGAAAAAAGAACAATTCCCGAACTCTGGGATGAGCTTGCAGAGAAAATATTTAAAGAAAAACGTCGAAAAATACTTATCCTTGGTGAAGTTGATACAGGAAAAAGTTTTTTCACAACATATATCTCAAATAAACTAATTAAAAATAAAGTTACAGTCGGTATCCTCGATTGTGATGTTGGTCAGTCGGATGTCGGTCCTCCGGGAACACTGGGTCTCGCAATTTGTGATAAAGAATTTTTATTCCTTTCAAGTCAACCAGCCGATGAAATCTTTTTCATCGGATCATTATCTCCGGGACTTCACCTGACATCATTTATTACCGGAATCGATAAACTAACTACTTATGCGGTTACAAAAACAGATTTCCTGATCATTGATACTACCGGTTGGGTTCAGGGTGACGGCGGCAGACAGGTTAAACAATCTAAGATCGATATCATCCAGCCAGACCTCATCATCCTTCTTCAGCGCAACAAAGAATTAGAGCATCTTGTCCGGACTGTTCACCCCGACAACATCTTCCGACTCCCGGTTTCCAAGAAAGCGTCAAATACATCGCAAGGCGATAGAAAAGCCCTTCGCGAGTTAGTTTCGATTAATTATTTTAAGAATTCTAAGAGTTATTCAATCTCGCTTGACAAAATAAAAACAGAGCGTTCGTATTTTAAATCGGGTTACGAACTAAGTTTAAATAATGAGAAGGTTGAGTATGCGGAGAGGTTAAGTGCTTGGGAAGGAATACTTGCGTTTGTAACGGAGTTATTGACCCCGGATGAATTGGCAGATTTAAAGAAGGAGCATAACGTATTTAATATTAGGCAATTTAAGACTGGCACCGAGAAATATTTAACGGTTGCCTTATTAGATAAAAATCGAAGAGCCCTGGGTTTGGGAAACATTGAGAAGTTTGACTTTAAAGATAAGGCAATCATTCTTCATTCTCCTATTTCAGCTGATAATTTCAAGAAAGTAGAGATTATCCAGTTTGGATCAAACCGCACAAATTTCTCCGGTAAGGAGATGGGATTTATTTCACCAGGGTCTTTATAAACAGGAGAGGCCTATGAGCGACATAACAGGCAGTATTGACAGGATTGAAGGCGACCTGGCAGTAATTTTATTGGACCAGGGCGGGGAGTTTATAATCCACAAGGATTCACTTCCTTCGGGTTGGCATGAGGGTTCAGTTATCCGATTCCGTCTTGAGCTTGATGAAGCTGAGGAGAAGAAGCGTATTGCTGAAGTGAAAGAGCTTCAGGAGAAGTTAATTAAGCGAACCGAAGAAAAGAATAAAAAAGAATAAATTTTAATGTTTTTTTTAATTTTTTAGATTTTGGAGGTTTTTTATGAAATACAAATTTCTAATTGTAGGACTATTGCTTTTATTTGGTTTGACAGTATTCGGAAACTATGTAGATTATGTAGTAGTCAGTCAGGTTGAATATGATTGTCCTGGTGCCGAGACTGCACATGAGTATGTTGAACTATACAACCCGACTAATCATGATATTGACATTTCCGGTTGGGATATTGTTTATAAAACCGCGGCGGGATCTACTTGGAGTATCAAAGCAACATTACCTGCAGGTTCAACTATTCAGGCTTGTGGGTATTTTCTTGTTGGCGGCAGTCTAATTAGCACTGAATGGCCTGGAGTTACTGTTGATTTTGTTGAAGATGGTATAGGGTTATCAGGAACAGGCGGTCATGTTGGAATCCGTGATGTCTCGGACACTGTAATTGATTATGTTGGTTGGGGTACCGCGGCTTCAGCAGAAGGCGGGTCAGCCGCTCCTGATGCAGGTTCATCTACAGACTCAATTGAAAGGATATCAGGTCCTGCCGGGATTAATGTAAACGGTCAGGGTAACGGTTGGGATACAGATAATAATGGGAATGATTGGGTGATTATAAATGAAGCACCTTCAAACTCATCATCCCCAACGGAATGTCCACCTGATGCAACTCCGCCTCAAGTTTCGCTGACCGATCCGGTTGACACAGCAACAGGGGTTGCCTTAAACAAGGTTGTTACGATAACCTTTGATGAAGCCATGGACACTGGAACAGCAACGATTGCTTTTGCAATTAATCCATTAGTAACCGGTGCAACAAATATTACATGGGCAGGTGGAGACACAATATTAATCTTCACTCATACGATTGATTTTGCTGCTGACACTCTTTATACTATTACTATCTCGACTGATGCCGAAGATACCAGCGGTAATGCTCTTGATGGTGACGGGGACGGCAGTTCTGGTCCCGATTACATATTTAGTTTTACTACTATGGATGCAACATCCCCTGACACGATCACTGACCTTGCTGCAAGTGATGGTCCCGGTTCAAAGCAGGTAACCCTGGATTGGACTGCTGTAGGAGATGATGGAAATGTTGGGACGGCAACATCTTATATTCTAAAGTACTCAACTACAAATATTACGAACGACACCGATTTCATCAATGCAACTACGTATGCTCAAGCCTGGACTCCATTAATTGCAGGGAGTCCGGAGTCACAAGTGCTTACAATGCCGGATGCCGGGCAATTATATTATTTTTCTATTAAAGCGGTTGATGACAGTACAAATGAATCACCGTTTGGAAATGTTGATTCAGCCACATCCGGAGACTCTGCTACATCAGTCTCCCCGAATGTTAAGGCAGCTACGAGCGGCAGGGTTACATATACATTTACCTTTAGTGTAATCTCCCCGAAATATGATGGTGATGATTCTTTCAGGTTAGTTGTACCTGCAGCCTGGGGAACGGTAACTGCGGGGACTACTCAGGTTCTTCTTGATGGAACCAATTTCCCCGGTTTCACTATAAGTGGTCAGGAGATTACTGCTTCGAATATAACCGTGAATAATAATATTCAAGTTATTGTAGGGCCTATTACGGTTCAATCAGCTGCACAGGCTAATGTTGCGTTTGAGATGTATACTAATGTTGATGGCGGCGGTTTCATCGCAGTCACAGGTTCACCGACCGTTGATGTTTCAGAGCCGGCAACGATTACATTAAATCCTGCAACTGACCCTCATCATACTCCAGGAACTACAGATATTGTGACTGTAGAGATCAGGGATTCGAGCAATGAAATTTTATACGGTGCTCAAATTGACCTGGTCATCACGAAGAATCCAGGTGGTGATGCAACCTTGAATAATTCTACAATCTATACAGATCTTTCCGGAACTGCAACTTTCAACTATAAACTTTCTGCCACACCCGGTGAGAATGAAGTAACGATTACATGTAATACACTAACTGCAATTTATTTAGACACAGCATTTGCAGGGAATTATATATCCCAGAATTACCCGAACCCATTTAACCTGAACAGGTACCAGAATACAACTTTTAGAATTAACCTTGAAGGTAATTTTGAAGTGAAACTTTTGATATATAATATTAATGGTATACTTATCAGAACACTTCATGACGGTCCGATGACTTCAGGTCTTCACGAGGTTACCTGGGACGGGACAAATGACCATTTTAAACAATTAGACTCTGGAGTTTATTTTGTTTATTTCAAATATGGAAGCAATACTGAAAAGTTTAAGATGACAATAGTGAAATAATATTCCAGGAGGAATTCATTTATGAAAAAACTCTTAACGTTTTTGTTATTAATTTTTCTGCTATTTACATTATCGTATGCAGAAGCAGATTCGTACATTTATTCCGGGACAAAATCTATCGGGAACTTTCTAAAAATTCCGATAGGCGCCCGGGTTGAGGCAATGGGTAATACCTATATCGCCCTGTCGGATGATATTGAAGGGATTAACTCAAACCCTGCGGGTCTTGCACTTGAGGACAGGTACCTGATAGGTTTAACCGCGGGAACTTATTACCTTGACTTGACTTATAATTTCATTGGTGTAATGATTCCTACGGAGACAATGGGAAATATTTCTATCTCGGCGATTTACCTTGATTACGGTACCCAGGATGAGTTAGATGAATATGGCAGTTTAATCGGCGATTTCACATGTTACGATGCTGCTGTAACATTAACGGTATCGGACACTATCTTTTCCGGGTTATACGCCGGATTCAATGCAAGGTATATTGAAACGAAACTTGGTGACTATAGTGGCGGAA
Source organism: Candidatus Mcinerneyibacteriota bacterium (assembly GCA_030630935.1). GTDB lineage: Bacteria > AUK180 > AUK180 > JAQVHJ01 > JAQVHJ01 > DAOVMD01. The sequence continues at coordinate 6,955 of DAOVMD010000154.1, forward strand.
CACTCGCGGGTGATATTGGAATATTATGGAACCCGTCTTTTTATAGAAGTATATTTTTGGGATTAGTTCTGAGGAATTTTGGTATGTCAATGAAACTTGACGAGA
>DAOVMD010000292.1 GCA_030630935.1 Candidatus Mcinerneyibacteriota bacterium
CATAAACAGCATCCGCATCAGCAGCAAGTGGTTTCCATTTATCTTCACGTCCTCGAAGTTTTAAGTATTCCTTTGTAACATCATCAGAAGAAATTAACCCGGTCTTTGCACCCGCTTCGACTGCCATGTTTGAAAGGACAAACCTGGATTCCATCGTCATATTTTCAATCGCTTCACCGGTAAATTCCAATGCTTTATATGTTGCTCCATCAGCACTTATGGTTCCAATAATATGAAGCATAAGATCTTTGGAATATACACCATTAGGAAGTTTATTTTTCACTACAATCTTAAAGGTTTCAGGAACCCGGAACCAGGTCTTACCAAGAGCCATTCCTATGGCAACATCTGTAGAACCCATACCTGTCGAGAATGCACCTAAAGCCCCAGGGGTACAGGAATGCGAATCCGCTCCAATCAAAACATCACCGGGATTTGCATACGACTCAACTAATCTCTGATGTATAACACCATCACCTACTTCTGATAATATCGCTCCTGTCTTTTTACAAAAAGCTCTTAATGCCATGTGATCGTTAGAAAGTTCCTTCCTGGATGCTGGTGCAGAATGATCAATAAATAATATAGATCGTTCAGGAGTAATCTTCTCCAAACCAATTGCCTTCAATTGCTTTATAGCAAGAGGTCCTGTACCATCCTGGAGAGCAGCAACATCAACCTTTGAAATAATAATTTTCCCGGCTTTGGCATCAATCTGATTCTTGTCTGATAAAATTTTCTCCGCTAAGGTTTTTCCCATAAAATACTCCGTTATATAAATATCTTGAGTTTATTTCTTTCTCTTCTCAATTGGGATTAACTTCTTTTTTAAATCACCAGTGTAAACTGCACGCGGACGCATAATTCTATTTGTCTGAAGATACTCTAAAGCTCGAGCAGTCCAACCTACGATTCTTGAAACAGCAAATATCGGAGTAAACATCGCCGACTTAATTCCAAGACTCCTATAAACCAGACCTGAATAAAAATCTACATTTGGGAAGATTCTTTTCTCTTTACCAAGCTTTTTACAAACAAGGTCATCTAGCTTTTCAGCAATGTCATAAAGCTTCATAAAATCCGGGTGATCTTCAGCTAATTTCTTTGCAAGAGGTTTCAAAACTCGCCCACGGGGATCATAGGCTTTATAAACCCTATGACCAAAACCCATTAATTTTCTCTTTGTAGCACGAGCATCTTTAAACCATTCTTCAACTTTATTAATATTACCGATTTCTTCTAACATATAGAGAACTCGCTCATTTGCTCCACCATGCAATGGTCCTTTTAAACTACCAATTGCACCGACAATTGAACTATACATATCAGTAAGAGATGAATTGATTACTATACCGGTAAAGGTAGAGTTATTCATTCCATGATCAGCATGAAGAATTAATGCAACGTTCATAATTGCTTCTGAAATATTATTAATATCAATTGGACTCTCTCCTGTCATCGTATATAAAAAATTACATGCGTGAGTACAACTTATATCCTGAGGAACAAGCCTCTTATGCTCCCTTATTCTTGCTATCGCTGCCACAACACCAGGTAATTGGGCTATCAACCTTATCGCAACCTCACGTTCCGCATCAACTGAACAATCATCAGCGGTAGCATCTAATGTACCGAGTACGGAAATAGCTGTCCTTAATGCAGCCATTGGGTGGGTATGGGGAGTTGGAATCTTTTTTAAGACATCAATAACTACTTCCGGTATTGATCTGTAACCAATCAATTTCTTCTTAAATGCTTCAAGTTCATGCACATCAGGTAGATCACCATATAATAATAAATATATAACCTCTTCAAAGTCACAGTTTGCAGCTAAATCAAAGATATTATATCCACGATACAATAACCAACCCTTTTCACCATTGACATAACCTATTCCTGTACTCCCTGTAATCGCACCCTCTAAACCTTTATTTAATGTAGCCTTTACAGGAAAAGTAAAATCACCTGTAAGTCCGGGTTCCGGCACATTATCCGTCTCAGCCCGGGCTGTCTCAGCAGCCTGGTCAATAATCTTTTTTACAACCTTTCTTCCTTCTTTAAATATTTCGTCCCTAGATTTCATAAGACCTCCTTATATCTTTTATAAAGATATTTTTTGTTTTACAATGATAGTAAAGTATTAAAATCTCCTTATTTGTATTATTTATACTTTCAAAAGAACCTTTAATGTAGTATGATACACGTGAGTAAGGGGATAAAACAGTTGTTAACTAATTCACCCCACCTAATCAACTGGGTTAAATTAATAACCTTTAAGTAATACAATATTATAATAGCAAAAAACAAAACAAAAGTCAAGAAAAAAATTCAGCGATAGAATCTTCCGAATTTTGGGACACCGTGTTTCACAGTTGCTTTTTAAATAAATTATACCAATTTTTAAATGCAATTTTTTTAATAGTTTTCAAATCGAACCCATCTCTCTCCAGGTCTCTAATCAGAAGCTGATATTGTTCTGCAGTTTCAAGTCCTGCAGGTGTCCGTAGAATCCCGTCAAAATCAGAACCGAACCCTATGGAATCCGGACTAATTAAGTTATATAAATACTTGACATGCTTAATAACATCTTGTCTTGTCGCCTTGCCTGAATTAGTTAAGAATTTCGGAAAGAAATTTACTCCGATTACGCTGCCATTTTTATTTAACATTTTCAATTGTTTATCTGTTAGGTTTCTGGGATGGGAACAGATTTTTTTAGCATTTGAATGAGATGCAATTACCGGTTTTATTGAGCATTCAAGAATGTCATTAAACGTTTCTTTAGCAGCATGTGAAACATCAATAATCATCCCCAGTTCCTGAAGGAAAGGAATTAGTTTTTTACCAAACCTTGTAAGTCCTTTATCAGAATCTTCTTCCCACATTCCGCTCCCGATTGAATTTCTATAATTCCAAACTGGTGTAAAAACTCTCACTCCCAGAGAATATAATATTTCAGCAATTTCAAAAGAACCCCTTATAAGGTCGCCACCTTCAATTCCCAAGATCGCTCCCATTAAATTCTTTTCTTTATTAACATCAATAAGGTCTTGCTTCGTTCTTATCAGTTTTACTTTTCTACTTGCGTCGATTCGTTGTGTAAAGAATTTTATATTTTGAAGAATATCCCTTAATGGATCAAATTCTCCTGCAGCTGAATTTAAACAGATAGCAAAAACCTGAAATTTAACATTGCCTTTCTTCAATTTTTTATACGTCGCATGCCCTTTCTTTCCATTAAAAAAATCTATCCGATTCTTATACCAAAGAATTGCAGTGTCACAATGTGCATCAAAAACTTGAATTTCTTTCATCATTAAATCCTGAATTTTTCAATTTCATTCCGGGCAAATGGTACCACAATTATATCTTTCCAAATGTTATCTGAGGAGTTCCGCCATTTCATTATAATTTCACCTGAAACTTTTGTATAGGAAGCAACCACTCTCATTGGTAATCTCAGGTCGTTATCATCCGGATTGCCAAGCAGGACTGAGACAGGCCCACTAACCGTCTTTTCATCAATTATAATACAATTGAAAGTCTCCGAAATCTTTAATAATTTCAAATTATCCTCATTGTTGCGGCCTATAATAAATTTTATATTATCATTTAATCTAAAATGTCTACCTATATTTAATAATCCAACCTGGTCAGCGGTCAGTAAATCATAGTCTAAAAGATCCTTCATTTTCTTTGAATATTCTTTTGCTGTAAGCGGGCAGCCACCACCGGGAGAAGCATACTCAGTTATATTAAATTTCTTAGTAATCTCCATCTGGATCGCACGGCTGCGGCCCTGGATACCATATAGGTTTTCTCTATTTACCCAACCCTTTAGTTCCGGAACAGTAGGAGGTAAAATTTTTGCTGATAATGGACGTAATAATAAACCTTTAATTCCGGATGCAGATTCTATTATATCAAGAGCATTTCGTAGTTGTGATTTTGGGCGCTGACCCTGAACCTCGCCTGTTACTAAAAAGTCAAAATGCCGATCATTCATCTCTTCAACAGCTAATCGAATATTTAACAACCGGCAATCTATACAAGGATTTAGATTCTTGCCAAACCCAAACTTTGGTGTTTTTAAAATTTCAAGGAAATCTATGAAGTTTGATATTTGGATATATTTTAGATTATTCTTTTGAAATATCTCTTCAGCTTGCTCGGGATGACGCGTAGCAATCGGGTTGATATAATGTAATCCAAGAACATCAATTCCTTCATTCTCAATAATCTTATATGCAAGTAAACTATCTAAACCCCCTGATAACAAAACCAATGCCTTCTTCATGATTAACCTCCAAAATCAGTATACCATAAAAACAGATTTTTTTCAAATAATTTTTAGGCAGAGATTCCTTAATTAACAAATGAAAATTATAATCCTGTTTCTGTTCTCTGCTATCTAATCCCGACAAACAATTATCAAAAATTACTACTCTCTATAAAACGACTGCTTCTGCGCCCTGCACCCAAGCGAAGCAGTGGTACAGGGTCTGTTCTCTGCTATCTGTTCTCTAGTAACTTATCAGCTCTGAATAGTAAATATTCTTCTCACCTTTAACGCTATGTAATCAGCGCAATATTCACAAAATTGTAATATAATAAAATTATTTAAAAAAATATTCTTCTTTTTCTCTTTTTTACTTGACAAACTTGACATTATA
>DAOVMD010000232.1 GCA_030630935.1 Candidatus Mcinerneyibacteriota bacterium
CTGCCTTTCTCATCTTCGTCTCATTTTTAATTTTGCCTATTATAATAGAAGTAAAACATAACGTCAATCTATTTACGATACAATCCGCTGTCAAGGTAATTACAATACATAACACTAGCAGTTTATCCCGATTCTTTCCATCGGGAAAACCCCTTTTGAGGGATTTGAGGGAGATTGTGGAGGTTTTTTACTACACTCCAGAAGAAGTAGATTACCCACCTCTTCCCTAATTACTGTTCCTCATATAATGATTTAATTTGACAAATCTGATTCGGTATAGTATAATAATATTGGAATTACATTAAGGAGTTAGTATGAAAAAAGGAAAAATAATTGGATTCTTTATTATTATTGTATTTCTTGTCGTAGTTTTGGTTTTTATCCTTTGGATTTTTTTAGATATTGGTGATGGAGGTTGGCTCGGATATAAACTTGGATATGGACCATATAAAATGTTATTTCATCCAAAGTATAAAAAAATATTCATTTTAAAAAATGACCGAAGAACTATAGAAGTTCTTAAGGTTAATTATAGATGGGATATAGAAAAAGAACGGGAATATATATTTCAAGATGATATAAAAGATTTTTTATTCGCTAAAAGTGCCAGAGGTGAATTTTGTTGTTTTATTATTCAGGACGGAAAGCTAAGTACGATAAATATTGAAAAGGGTTATGTTGATGTAATTAATAAAGATTGGAGTAAATTTCAAGAGATAATCTACAATGGTCCAGAAATGCTCTTTATTGGTATTGATATGACGATAACAAGAGGTTTTTTAGGTATTAAAAAAAAATTACCAGGAAAGTATGTGGATAATTGTATTGTTAATAATCTGTCAATTTTATTATTAAAAGAAGAGAATTGCATTCTAGTTCTTGAGAGTGTAGTTAGTAGTATAAAACATCGCCCATATAAATTAGATTCAATTCCAAAGGATATAGAAGTTGATGATAAGGGTCAAATTTATGTTTTATTTGATAATGAGATTAAAGTATTTATCATTAATCCTGTAACAAATGAGGTGAAATTTATTAAGAAAATTAGGATTAAGGAAGATTTTGATGAGTTTCTGGTAACACCAAGAAGTAATGAAATACTTGGTATCAATAAAGAAGGAATTACCAATTATGAATGGATTTATATGATTAGAAATAAAATACAATTAGCTCATGGTGAAACCAAATTTCATAATATCTTTATTTATGGTAAAAATAAACACCAATGGGATTTATTTTATTATGATGTAAAGGGAAAAGAGATAAAGATATATTGGAGTTATTCAGAGGGATACGACCAGAAAGAGTTGGAAAATTATCCACGAACAACATATTGGAAAAATAGATATGTCAAATTTGAGGATAAAGAAAAATGAAAAAACTCATCTTAACATTGTTACTAATTTTACTCATCTTCCCTGTTGTTTATTGTGAGAATAAGGAGCTTGATGAACTGCCTGACCTTATTCCGTATAGGAAAGGAGATAAATGGGGATTCTGTGATAAGGACAAGAACATCGTGATTGAGTGTAAGTATGAAGAAATCAGACCATTTACAGGAGAAATTGCCAGAGTGAGGTTAAACGGAAAGTGGGGATTAATAAATAAAAAGGGAGAGTTAATTACTCAAATATGTTTTGATTGGATAGAATTTCCTGAGGGGGAACTATTTCTAGTAGAGAAGGGTAAGCAAAAAGGTTTGTTTGATACTGATGGTAATGAAATTATTCCTTGTGAATATAATTGCGTTGTCCCTTGTTATAATGGAGTTATTATTGTTAAAAAAAATGACAAATATGGTTTAAGTAAAGAATCAGGTGAAATTATTATTCCGCCTAAATATAAAAGAATTAAAAAATTCAACAATGGTCTTGCCCCTGTAAAAAGATTAAATAAATGGGGTTACATAGATACTAAGGGGGAAATAGTTATTCCATTTATATTTAAAGAAGCATATAGTTTTAGAAACAATATTGCTATTGTAAAAAAAAGAAATAAACGGGGATGCATAAATACAAAAGGTGAAATTATTATTCCAATTAAATACTGTTGTATTTATGATTTGGAAAATGGGTATTTATCTGTAGTTTATCGTAAAGGAAATGCAATAATGGATGATAAGGGGAATTTAATTGTTGAATCTAATGATAAGGTTTTTTTAGTTGTAACAGGAGGATTAGTAATTGCTCGCTATAAAAAAGAAGATAAGTTTGGAATCTTAAATTTTAAGGGAGAAGAAATTATACCTTTTAAGTATAGTATGGTTGAGAACTTTTCCGAAGATATGGCTGCGGTAGAATTAGAAGGCAAATGGGGTTTTATCAATAATCAGGGAGAAGAAATTATACCTTTCAAGTATGGTTGGGCTGAGAGCTTTTCCGAAGGTCTCGCTGCAGTAAAATTAGAAGGCAAATGGGGTTTTATTAATAAAAAGGGAGAAGAAGTTATACCTTTTAAGTATGATTATGCATCAGGATTTTCCAAAGGTCTTGCTTCAGTAGAATTAGAAGGCAAATGGGGTTTCATAAACAAGAGAGGTGAGGTTGTAATTTCAATAAAATACGATACTATTAAATTTCATTATGGTAATTTGATAACGGTTAAATATAATGGAAAATGGGGATTCATTGATAAGAACGGAACGGAGTACTGGGAAGATTAAACTCGAAACTCGTTTGAACCCCGCGAGGTTACTTTGTGGACCAATGTAGTACAATTTACAAATTTCAACTTTTCTTCATGTGTCATTACTTTCTTCCCCTTTTGCGAATCTAGCAGTTTATCCCGTTGTCTATCGGGAAAACCCATTATACACGATTTACAGCAAATTATTGATGTTTTTTACTCGGATTCTGGGATATTATAATTTGACATTTTAGATTCTGTATGGTATAATATTTACATAAAAGCAGATGAAGTGGAGAAGAAATGTCAAATCCAATAATAAGAAATTTCAGAAACTTTCTTTTAATTGTCGCTATAATTTTTTTTATTTACATCGAATTAGCAATGTACCAATATCACTTTGTTAGGGGTAATAGTTTATTATTAGCTTGCGAGGGGAATTTACGAAATCTTGGTGTTGTCGTAGAAAAATATTCAGTTGACCATAATGGACATTTTCCTCAAAACTTGAGGGTATTAGAAGAACAGATGTATTTATCTAGTTATTATCCTGTTTGTCCCGTTAAGAATCATGAATATATTTATCAAGTAGATGGCTGGGATGATAATGATTTTACGATTTGGTGCCCAAACCCGAAGAAACATATTGGTGACAAACCATTTAGTCTAATAGGAAAATTATTCGGCAGGAAAATAAGAAAAAAGAAACATTTATATTTTCATTATAAAGAAGGATTAATTCATGTTTGGGAAAAGGAATAGACTTAACCGATACTAAAGAAGAAATTCTATATTCGATATAAAGTCGAAAGAGTTAGGGTGCCAACCTATGACTTATGACTTTCTATTCCCCTTTTTTTAAGAAAAGAATTACATAGGTAATATCTTTCAGAGATAGGGTGTTGGTCCTTTACTTTTTTCTTAACCCCTTTTGAGGGATTTACAACAAATTATTGAGGTTTTCTACTCTGATTCAAAGACAATATAATTTGACAAATTAGAACAATTGTAGTATAATATTATAAGATTAAAATCAAGGATCGGGACATGAACCAGAAAATTTAATTGTAATATAAATAAAAACTCCCCCGGGATCTCTCCCGAGGGAAGTTTGGCTCTATACTATCATAATAGTACATCAATATTATAACAGAAAACTGACAAAAAAGTCAAGAGAATTTACATCTATAGTGTAAATTCAGATAGTATAGAGCCGCGCATATATAATTCGTCATTTAAAATATTTATTTAATATATTTTCACGATGTCGCGATGTCGTATATACGACATCGTGCAACTTACATGAATAATAATTGTAAGGGTAACTTTGATTTGGAAATAACCAAAGAATGCAAGATATAGATAAGATTAATAATTTCTCCAGTCATACTTTTTAGGAATTTTGGGAAGAATTTTTTCCTTAAATCGATTCAAGTTTGTTCTTGAAAGAATATCATTATGTTGAAGGATTCCAACTATAATTGATGGATGCACTTTGTATTTTTCTTTACACATTAATATTTTTAATTTAGAAATATACTTTGTGTTTGATCTGAAGAAGTTCATTATAGCTTTTTCTTTTAGAAGACTTAGAGCTTTTGCATTTGACTCAGATTCCTTATGTGTATTAATCTCTTTGATATTATCAATGAAAAAAGTTTCTTTTTTATTCAGGTGCAATAACACGTGTGCTAATTCATGAGCCATTGTGAACCAAAAATTATCCAATCGATTATATCTTCCGGTATATACTATAACCTTATTCACACCTTCTGTATAAACAGCCCCGTCAATATAAGTTTTTTGCAGGTGCGGTAATACTAAGAATTTTATTCCAGCTTGATTCAAGTCTTCAAGAAATTGCTGCACACCATTACTTTCAATAGTATAATAATTGAAATCCTTAATAATTTCTTTTAATCTTCGATTAGAGTATTTGCCTACCTTTATTTTCTTCGAAATCTTCTTTGCCATGTTTAACCAGGTTAATGTGAAATAAAGATTGAACTGATTGTAAGCGGTGGATTTTCTCAAACTTGGTATTAATTTTTTATCCAAAAACTTAAAATCCAGTGCTTTAATACCCCAAAATTTTTTAACTATCCGGATTAGGTCTTTGGTGTCAGAAAAATCAGGGATCCAACCTTTCTTTATCATCTCCATTATGGGCATATATTGATAAATATATGACCGAATCTCTGCCGACCTCGCTTTTTTATTCTCCTTCTCCAAACCCAAACGAAACAAAGTATCTAAGTTTATCCAATATTCTGTTGACTGTCCAAAAATCTTTCCCAATGCCTGGGCTACATCGAATGTTATGTGTTGCTTGTTATTTAAGATTAAACTTACATGTTTGGGATCCAGCATTAGAATCAAAGATAAATCACCCTGAGTCCAACCTCTATACTCGAGCTCATCTTTTATGAAATCCCCCGGACCAATATTTTTCATCTTATCTAAACTTGAAATCATTTTAGTCTCCATAATGTTTTGAGATTTGAATAATAGAAATCTCTCCTATTGTTTGTTCCGTTACTGTTAAATATTTATTCACAGAAACCTGTTATTTATCGAATAATACGATATTTACAGGACTTTCAGTTTCCTCCCCCCCATTTGCCTGTCTTAATGGAGTTTACAAATAAAAAATTAACCACTGAACACACTGAACACACCGCTATATTATAAATTGCAATATACTTGTTTAAATTTGGAGATACTTATAACACAACCGAATGTAAAATTTTCACCACCCCGAAAAAACGGGGTAAACTCTGGACACTGAGAACACGGAGGAAAACAAATAAAAACAAAAGAAAAAGAATTTTTTAACCACCCCGAAGTGAATTCGGGGTAAATTCTGGATTAAGCATGCTGCGAC
>DAOVMD010000381.1 GCA_030630935.1 Candidatus Mcinerneyibacteriota bacterium
AATCCAATGAACGAGGAATTCCACGGAATCGATAGTTATTAGTTATAGGAAAAATAATTGAGGGAAAGAAATGATCATAAATTCTAAATGTAAATTCTATACTAAAAAACAATATCGCAAACATAATTTCAAATTTCAATATCAAAAGTAGAAATTTTTCTATTTTTTTCATAATAATTATTGTACAATAAAATTATCTTTTTGTCAAGAAGTACTTGACAAAATAATATTCTATGATATAATTTGAATAAGGAGACTATATTATGAAAAAACTATTGTATTTAATTCCATATTCAATTATTCCGACTGATTCTGGAGGTAAGAAACGTATTGTCAATAACCTGAGGGTTTTATCAAGGTTATTTGAGGTCCAGGTTGTTGGGTTTTCAGGGAATAAGAATGAGGAGAGTGTCCTGAAAAGTTTTGCAGAGTCGGTAACCCTTATTGAACCGAATAAGCTTACCAATTTCTCAAAGTTATTATTCTTGTCTACGAACACCCCGGTCACATTATCTGAGTTCTATTCTCCAATACTTGAAAAAATAATTAAAAATATCCTTGCGAGGGACTATATTGATATCATTTGGGCGAATGAAATATTCCTGGCGCAATATTTCCCTAATAATTTTAAGGGGTTAAAAGTGCTGGATAGGCAGAAAATAGACTCCCTATATATTAGGGATGTTTTAAAGGAACTATATCCGGGTAAGATAAAAAGGAGCTTGAAGAGATTCGATTTGAAGAATCTTAAGGATTATGAGAGAAACATTATTGATAAGTGTGATATTTGCTTTCTTCCATCTGATCAGGATATGGCTAACCTAACTTCGGAAGAGAAGAAGAAATATGAGGTCCTCCACAATTCTATTAACCTGAATAAATATACATTTATTTCGTATAATGAGAGGAAAAAATTAAACGGCATATCTATCTTTGCAAATTGGGAATACCCACCCAACACACAGGGTTTGAAGTGGTTCCTTAAAGAGATAAGAGATTTAACTTTGCCTGACCATTTAATATTGAATGTTGAAGGGAAAGGCTCAGAAGAATTGAGGCTCAAAGTGAAGTCCGGGATAAATATCAGGGGATATGCTAAAGAAATTACTCAAATCTATAATAATGCCCGAGCAATGATAGTTCCTCTTAATACAGGCGGAGGAACACGATTAAAGATAATGGAAGCACTTGCTTCAGGGGTACCTGTCCTATCTACAAAAGTAGGGGCGGAAGGTCTGGGTATTGTTCCCGGAGAACATTACCTGATGTTTAATTCCGGAAAACAGTTCCTTGAAAAAGTTAAAATTCTTAAAAACAAGCCTGAGTCGATTGATAAAATGGTACAAGCAGCATATAAGTTGGTAAAGGAGAACTTTTCAGGAAAGAGTATAGAAAAGTTTTTAACCGATTCTTTTAAAAAGAGATAAAATGAAGTTGTCAATAATAATTCCTGTTTACAATGAAGTTGAGACAGTTAAGGAAGTCATTAAAAAGATTCAATTTCTTCAACTTCCGGTTGATAAAGAGATTATTGTTATCGATGATGGTTCAAATGATGGAACAGCAGATGTTGTTAAAAAACTTGGGGAATCAAATATTAAAATTTTGTTATTTAATAGAAATCGAGGCAAGGGTGCTGCTGTCCGAGAGGGATATTCACAAGCTTCGGGAGATATAATTATGATCCAGGATGCAGATCTGGAACTTGATCCGGAGGAGATTATAGATCTATTAATACCAATTTTAGAAGAGAATAAAAATGTGGTTTACGGAAATCGGTTCCATAAAGGAAATAAGAATAAGGGATCTTTGCTGTTTTATCTAGGTAATAAGTTTCTTGTGTTGATTACAAATATGTTGTTCTGGGGAGGAATATCTGATATGGAGACCTGCTATAAAATGTTGAAACGAAAGGTTTTAGAAAAATTGGAATTGAAAAGCAACCGTTTCGATATAGAACCAGAGATCACTGCAAAGATATTGAAAAACGGTTTTAAAATATATGATGTGCCTATTTCATATAACCCGAGAAAAAATGCTAAGGGTAAAAAAATAAATTGGAAAGACGGATTTTTTGCCTTGTGGGTATTGATAAAAATTCGGTTAGGATTATATTGAGAAAAGAGAAATGAAAAAACCAAAGAAGTTATTATTTACATTAATATTCTATGTTCTCATAATATTGTTTATTGTGGTTGTGGATATGATCATGGTAAAGTTTATCAGTAAGGGATTTAACCAGGGCGAAGGAATCAGTTTTTACAGTAATTCGGGTGTTAAGGTTATAGATAGTGGAAATGATTTGAAACTATTATTATCTCCTATCTGTGTTTATAAGAATTATCCCAACCAGAAAGGGAAGTACAGAATTAACTCATTGGGATTTCGAGGGGGAGAAATTGAAAAAGAAAAACGAAAAGACAAGATTAGAATAGTTTGTATCGGCGGGTCGAGTATATTTGGCTGGAGCATTACAGATGAAGGAAAAACTATTCCAAGATTATTAGAAATGAAGGATGAAAAGCTTGAAGTGATTAATGCCGGAGTTCTTGGATATACATCTGCACAGGAACTGGGATTGTTCATAGAAGATATATATGAATTGAATCCGGATATTGTGATCTGTTATAACCTTTGGAACGATCTGTTCTTCTCATTACAATCAGGGGAAGAGTACAGGGGTGTGAATAATGTATATAATGGTATTGAAATTCTTCTCGAAGAAGATATTAAATATCGTGAACAAGTTGTACCGGGATTGATGATATTCATGAGAAACCTATTCTTTAAAACGAACCTTGGCAAGGGCAGAAAGGTTTATCTCGATGATAATAAAATGTTAAATGAATTGGATAGAATTAATAACGAAATCGAAACAGACTTCAACGATCTCAGGATTAAAGAATCTCTCAAACTTTATAAAAAGAATATGAGAATAATTTTAAATATAACAAGAGTTGAAGGGATTGAGTTTTTGGTGGTTCTACAACCGGAGATTAATACAAAAAGAAATCAGACCAAGGCAGAGTGGGATTGTCAGCAATTGCCATTCCCAAGTTATTTAGAACATTTTTCTCCAATATTTAAATGTGCGGTTATTGATTTGGAAAAATATTTTAAAGAAGCGAATATCAATTATATTAATATTAATGCAGAAGAAGAGTTCGTTGGAAGCCGAGATACTCTTTTTATGGATTTTATTCATACCAATGAAAAGGGAAACGATATCGTTGCAGAAATTATATATGATTATTTGAAACAATCCATAAAATAACAGGGAAATATCAGAACCTTTTTAAATAAAAAACAGAACAAATAGAAGAAAAATAAAGATTTAAAATTTTTAAACAGAGATGTCCGGAATGAAAAACAAAAGACAAAGATAGAAACAAAAACAAAAAATCTACAGTGACTTTTACGAGACTTGTAATGGATAATTTAAAAACATTTGAATGTTATTGCACATCAAAGGTCTAGTAAGGCATCAAGCGAAGTGAAACTTATATCTATAAAACAACTGCTCTCGGTTCTCTGATATCTGTTCTCTGTTCAAGCAACAGAGTTGCTTGAGAAT